>URYA01000020.1 GCA_900551975.1 uncultured Collinsella sp.
TTGAATCAAAGGATCGACGGTCATGTTCGACTCAACCTTTCTCAAAACAGCCTTCTGAGACGCCGCACCTTGACGTTCAAACCGTCGCTCGCGTACCGAAGTACGCTTCGCTCCTCTTTCACGTCAATCTGCGGCACCTCAGAAGGCACACTTGGTAGTTATGTTTACTTCAACGAAGCAAGAAGGTGTTCGGCGGCACCGATGAGCGGAGCATCGCCCTCCAGAGAACCGATGAGGATCGGCGTGTTCTGAAGCGGATCGAGCGCCTGGCTGGCATAGCCCTCGTGCAACGAATCCTTCCACGTCTGCGAACGCCAATCGGGACCTTGGTGAATCACGCCGCCCGAAAGCACGATGACCTCAGGGTCCAGGATGTTAGCGAGCGAGCCCAAGCTGGCCCCCAGCGCAAAGCCGGCGTCATGGATGACCTCGGTCGCCTTTGCGTCGCCCGCACGGCACAGGTCGTTCACATCGCGACCGACCGAAGGACGGCTGGGGTCGACGCGACCAAAGCGCTCATCGTACATACGACCAATGGAAGTGCCCGAAGCAACCGACTCCAGATGGCCGGAACGCCCGCAGGCGCACGGAATGCGGCAGCCGAGCACTCGATGTGGCCCATATGGCCAGCAGCACCATGGAAGCCCTGCATCACGCGGCCGTTCTCGACATATGCGCCGCCGATGCCCGTACCGATGCCAAGACACAAGACGGAGAACTTGCCCTTGCCGACGCCCCAGTGGGCCTCACCCAGAGCATGAGCCTGCACGTCGCCTACGACGGCAACGGGAAGACCGAGGTCCTCGCGCAGGCGCGGCCCCAACTGAACGCCGGACCAGCCGGGCATGATCTCGTTGGCATACGCGATGGCGCCCGTCTTGGGATCGACGACGCCGGCGGCACCGATGCCGACGCCAAGGACCTCGACATCGGGATTCGCCTCAAGAGCAGCCTTGATGGACGCCTCGATACGCTGGAAGACGGCCTCGCCGCCCTCTTGGGCCTCAGTGGGAACCTCGGCCTCAAAAACGGGATGAGGCACGCTGCCGTCAGCCGGGTACTCCATGATGGCAGTCGCGATCTTAGTTCCGCCGATATCGACAGAGCAGACGTACTTGTTCTCCATGTCGCTCTCCTTAGGAGATAAAAAACAACTACAGGAAATGCGCCGTCAGGCTAGCCGTCACAGCGCGGTAAAGGTTTTCCAGATGCCCGAGATCGCCGAGAAACCGTGTGGCCATTGACCTAATGGGTCATGGCCGCACGGTTGAACGGCGAGGTCGGGTGCCTGGGAAAGCTTTAAAGGAGACCGTTGTCCTGAAGGACCTTCTTAATCGCCTCGACGTTCTCGCCGGTCATGGCCTTCACCGGGCGCGGCATGGTCGGGCTGTCGAAGATGCCCATGAGGTTCATAGCGGTCTTGAAGGCGCCGACGCCACCGGCATAGCCCTGGACGCCCGAGGTGACATCCCAGATGTGCGAAATCTCATTGAGGCGATCCTGCTCGGCCTTGACGGTAGCCCAGTCACCAGCCTGAGCGGCCTTCCACTGACGCACGTAGCCCTCGGGCTCAACGTTGGCGAGACCCGGGACGGAACCGTCGGCGCCACCGAGGTAGGCGCCGTCGACAACAACCTCGTGGCCGGTGAGAATGCTCATCGGATGGCCGTTCTTCTCGTTCTCCTGAACGAGGTAGCGGAACGAGATGTCATCACCCGAGGAATCCTTGACGCCGGCCAGAACGCCCTCGGCGCCGAGCTTGGCAAGGAGCTTCCAGGGGAGCTTGGTGTGAACGCAGACGGGAATGTCATAGGCAAAGATGGGCAGGTCGAGCTCCTCGTGCAGGATGCGGAAGTGCTCCTCGACCTCGGTCATGCCCTGCAGGGCATAGAACGGGCAGGTGGCGACGAGGGCATCGGCGCCCAGCTCCTGGGCGACCTTGCCGTGCTCGATCATGCGCTCGGTCTCGGTATCGATGATGCCGACCAGAACGGGAACGCGGTGGTCGACGATACGAACGGCCTCGGCGATAATCTGGCGACGGCGCTCGTCGGTGGAGAAGACGACCTCGCCCGAGGATCCCAAGAAGAACAGGCCATCGACGCCGGCATCGATCATGCGGTTGATGCTGCGCTCAAAGGAGGCAACGTCGAGCTGGTGATCTTCGGTATCGGGAACAACGACGGGAGGGATAACGCCGGTGAATTTCTGAGTTGCCACAAGAATCTCCTTAGCTGTCTGGCGGGCGGCCCTATGCCACCCACTCTTGTTGGCAGTGTCCAGGCCGTCTAGGCCAAAGAACACGAGTAGAACGTTTGGTTAAAAAAGTCGACGACTTCATTTTCGAACGCATTGATGCGCTCGTGAGCGTATTTTGCATAGATGATATGCCTCCGGTCACACTCAAGACCGTTGAATACGGCAAACTGATCCTTGGGATCGCTCACGGTATCCATAAGCGATGTGCCCATGAGCACCGATCCGCGCACCCGAGACGACAGCGCCTCGAGACCGCCAGGAAGCGGATTGGCAACCGCCGTGCAGGCGAGGCCCCACTCGTCCAGAGCAGAAACCGCCAGCGCGACTCCGCCGCCAAGACCCTCGCCCCATGCAAAGATGCGGTCGGGGTCCATGCCATCAAGATTGCGCGCGACCTTCGCCAACGCACAACCCCAACGGACGCGCTCGACAAACGCAGGCGAGGTAATCCCCTGCTGCAGGTCGTCCGCACCAGCAACATCGTCATCCAGCGCGAGGACGGCATACCCCATGGCGGCAAATCTCGTCATGTGATGCCAGCCGCGCACAGGCCGATCGATGTCGTGGAACATCAGGCACAACGGCACGCGCTCAGATACTCGGGCACGACCGACAGGCTCGATCAAACGAGCGTGAATCGCATCGTCACCGAGCTCAAAGGAAACCTCCGAGTAACGGGCGCAGGGGTTAACAAAGTCAATCGCCGTAATGGCCAGGCCTTGAATCTCAAGATTCGAAGCACATGTCTCTAAATCAGAAACATCTGCTTGGACATCACCGCGCCAGTCCCGATATTCTGCGAGCCTTGACGAAACCGTTCCAGGAATTCCCACGAGCCCGGGGACAATCAGCTCGTCAACATTGCTCTCGCACTTAGACATGAGCCTCCCCTCCCTTGCAGAAAAACGGAATGATCAAATCGTCAAAATCCTGAATCTCCTCGTGGCCAAAGCCATCAAAGAACTCATGACGCTTTTCGCAGATCAGGTTGTTATAGACCGCAAACTGCGTCGCTGGCGGACAGACGATATCGGCTGTGCCGGTGCCAAACAGCACGGGGCATTTGACCATAGGGGCAAAGTTCTTGGAATCGAAGTACGCCAGCTTGGCATAGGCTTCGTCAATACGAGTCGAGTCCTCGTCAAACCAGCGAGACCAATAGCGCAAGCCCTCGTAGGCAATGTCGTCGGCATCCAAATCCCAGACCAAGCGGAAATCTGACAGGAAGGGATAGAGGATGGCGGCACGATTGATAAGCTCGCTGTTAAGCGCACAGGTCGCAATGCCCAAACCGCCGCCCTGCGACGCGCCGTTCACAAACACACGGGTAAGATCGATGCCCTCGAGCTCGCGAACAATACGGCACAGGATGCGAATATCTTGGTGCAAGCGGACATAGTAGAGGTTGGCCGGATCGCCGTCGATACCGGCGACGATATGACCGGCAACCGTTGTGCCCTCAAATCCACCAATGTCCTCGGAGGGGCCTCCTTGGCCAGGACAATCGAGAGCAATGAGCGCCATGCCCATGCCCGCAAACGACGCCTGCTCAAACCAGCTGCGGCTTGCACCCGGATACCCATGGAACTGAAGTACCAATGGCACAGGCTCGTCCGAGACGGGTTTAAGGTACTTGGCATGCAGGCGTGCACCACACATGCCGGTATACCAGAGGTCGAAAAACCGACAGGTCGCGGAATCCGCAACCGAAGCCGCCTCAATCGCGTAGTCGAGCTCGACGGCGTCGGCCTCGGCCATGCGGTCCTTCCAAAAGAGATCGAAATCCGATGGACGGGGCGCAGCGCCTCGATATTCACCAAATTGCCGTTGTAGCTCCTGAGCACTTGGCATGGCTCGTGAACCCAGCCTTTCGAAATCGCAACGGAGGTGCGCCCGGCAAGGGAACCGGGCGCACGGGAGGGAAAGCGAGGCTACTCGCCGAGCTTGGGATGCAGCAGCGACGGCGCAGCGCCGAGCAGCATCTTGGTGTAGGGGTCCTGAGGGTGCTGGAAGACCTGCTTGGCCTCGCCATGCTCGACGATCTTGCCGCCATTCATAACGATGATGTCGTCAGAGATATAGCGGACCGTCTGGATGTCATGGCTGATGAACACCATGGCCAGGCCGAGCTCCTTCTTAAGGTCGGTCAGCAGGTTCAGAATCTGCGCGCGGACCGAAACGTCCAGAGCCGAGGTGGGCTCGTCGGCGATGATGGCATCGGGGTTCAGCGACAGGGCACGGGCAATTGCGACGCGCTGGCGCTGGCCGCCCGAAAGCTGGCCGGGAAGAACCTCGGCGGCAGAGCTGGGCAGACCGGTGAGCTCCAAGAGCTCCTTGACGCGCTTCTCCTGCTCGGCCTCGGTACCCAGGTTGTGGACGCGCATGGGGTCGAGCAGTTGCTCGCGAACGACCATGCGGGGGTTGAGCGCCGTGGCCGGGTTCTGGAACACGACCGAGATGACGCGACCCATGTGGCGACGGTCCTCGGCGGTACGTTTGGTAACGTCCTTGCCCTTAAAGTAGACCTTGCCGCTCGTGGGGGCCTGCAGGCCGCACATGACGTTGGCGGTGGTGGACTTTCCGCAACCGGACTCGCCGACGATGCCGATGGTCTGTCCGGGCATGAGCTTAATCGTTACACCCTGGACGGCGTGAACCAGGTTGGGGTGCAGAATCGAGCCGGTACGGGTCCTAAAGGTGACGTGGACGTCATCAAGGAAGATGATCGGCTCGACGCCGTTGACTGCGGTCTCGCTCATCTACATCACCTCCGCGTGAGGGGTCAAACCATTTGCCTTGAGCACCTCGTCGGGGAGCTCGGAATAGAAGTGCTCGGTGCCGGGCACGCGCTTGAAGACCGGACGGGTGTCCAGGCCAATGCGCGGATGGCTCGAGCGGGGCGCGAAGCGATCGCCCTTGGGGAAATCGCGCGGGCTCGGAACGGCGCCGGGCACCTGGTGCAGGCGGCCCGAACCGCTCTCGATGGACAGAACGGAACCCAGAAGACCGCGGGTGTACTCGTGAATCGGGTTGGTGAGCAGCTCCTTGGTGGGTGCCTGCTCGATAACCTGACCGGCGTACATAACCGTGATGTTATGGGCAACCTCGGCGACCAGAGCCAGGTCATGCGAAACGAAGATCATGGCAAAGCCGAGCTTGGCCTGAAGATCGTTGAGCAGCTTGATGACCTGCTTCTGGACGGTAACGTCCAGAGCGGTCGTGGGCTCGTCGCAGATGACCAGCTTGGGGTCGCGGGTAAGGGCCATAGCGATCAGGACGCGCTGACGCTGGCCGCCGGAAAGCTCGTGCGGATAGCTCTCGAGCGTGCGCTTGGGATCGAGGCCCACGAGCTCCAGGAGCTCCTCGGCGCTACGGGTGCCGCCACGCTTGGTGAGCTGCTTCATCTGGGCGGAAATGAGCATGGAGGGGTTAAGCGAGGACAGGGCGTCCTGGTAGACCATAGCGATATCGGTACCGCGCAGGCCGAACCACTCCTTCTTGCTCATCTTGAGCAGGTCGCGACCCTCCCAGAGAACCTCGCCGGAAAGATGCTCGTCATCGTCGGTCAGGCCCATGATGGCCAGCGTGGTGATGGACTTACCGCAACCGGACTCGCCCACCAGGCCCATGGTCTGACCAGGACGGACGTCAAAGTTGACATGGTCGACGACGTTGATATCACCGTGATGCTCAAACTGAATGCAGAAGTCACGGACCGAGAGAATCGGTTCGACAGACTCGTCGGGCACATGGCGATCGTCACGCTTGAGCTCGACATCGCGCAGGGCGCCAAGGCGAGCGGAGAGGGACTGGGCCTGCTCCTTGTAGGCGCGAACGGGGTCGGAGACCAGCAGATCGGCCTCGCGACGCTTGGAGGAATCGGTAGGATCCAGGGCGGCGGAGGGAGCAGCGGCCATGGCGTCGGTAATGCCCTCGGAGAGGATGTTGAGCGCCAGGCAGGTGATCATGATGGCCAGGCCCGGGAACAGCGCCTGCCACCAACGACCGGCGAGCACGCCGCCGCGGGCGTCGGCGAGGATGTTGCCCCAGGTAGCGGTGGGCTCCTGGATACCAGCGCCGATGAAGGTCAGCGAGGCCTCGAAGATGATGGCGTCGGCGACCAGCGTAACGGTGAAGACCATGATCGGGGCAATGCAGTTACGCAGAACATGCTTGATCAAAATCCACGGAGCCTTGGCGCCGGAAACGATAACCGCGCGGACATAGTCCTCGCCGTACTCGGACACGATGTTGGCGCGCACGATACGGGCAATCTGCGGAGTGTACATAAAGCCGATGGCGAAGATGATCGACGGCACGGAGTTGCCCAGGATGGAGACGAAGACGGCAGCGAGGGCGATGCCCGGGATGGACATGATGATGTCCAGGATACGCATGATCGTCTCGGAGACAGCCTTGCGCGAAACCGCTGCAAGGGCGCCCACGACCGAGCCGCAGACCAGAGCCATGGCAGTGGCGCCAAAGCCGATAATCAGCGAGTAACGACCACCGTAGAGCATACGCGACAGAATGTCGCGACCCTTATCGTCGGTACCGAAGATAAATCCGTTGCCGGGAGCCTGGCGAGCCGTAAAGATCTCGACCGGGCTATAGGGGGCAAGAAGGGGCGCCAGAATCGCAGTCAGGGCGACCAGCACCAGCACGACGGCGGCAATCTTAGAAGACAGCGTCATCTTCTTCCAGCCACCGAGCTTGAGCCCCTTGGAGGCAGCCTTCTCGAGCTGCTCGGTTTGCTTCTCTCGAATCTTTACCATAATCTACACCGTCCTGATGCGCGGGTTGATGAGCAGGTAGAGCATGTCAACCACGATGTTGATGATGATGAAGGCAAGAGCAACGACGATAACGACGCCCTGAACCAGGTTCGCCTCGTTGCCCTGAACGCCCTGCAGAATCGCGGTGCCCATGCCGGGGAGGTTGAAGATAACCTCGATGACGACGGCGCCGCCCATGAGGTAACCGATCTTAAGACCGAGGGTGGTGACCGGGGTGATCAGCGCATTGCGAAGAACGTTGATGCCGACGACGACCTTCTCGGGAACGCCGGCGCCACGAGCCATACGGACATAGTCCTTGTCGAGCTCCTCGACCATGGCGGTACGCACGATACGAGTCATCTGGCCCGTCAGCGGAAATGCCAAGGCGATAGCGGGCATGATCATACGTCCCAGATAGCCAACCGGATTCGTGGTGAAGTGAGGCAGAGCACCCGATGCCGGGAGCACCTTAAGGTAGGAAGAGAACAGCAGGATCAACAGAACGGCAAGCCAGAACGACGGGGTTGCCAAGCCGGCGATGGAAAAGACGCGGATCACTTGGTCCGGCCATTTGTCGCGATACAGTGCCGCGATGACGCCGAGCAAAAACGAAACGACCGCACCGATAGCAAGACCGATAAAGGTCAGCTGCATCGTGACGGGCAGGGCCGTGGAGATGCGCTTGGCAACGGAGTTGCGAGCAGCACCATAGGTGCCCATGTCGCCATGGATCAAATCGCCCATATAGCGCACGTAGCGCACGGGCCAGGGGTCGTCCAGACCATACTTCTCATGGTACTCGGCAACCGCCTCGGGCGAGGCACCGTCACCCAACGCCGTGTAGGCGGGGTCGGTCTTGGAGAACGACATAAGGAAGAACACCAGGACGGTGACGCCCAATGCCATGATCGGCAGCGCCACAAGACGCCTTCCAATCAAACGTAGCAAGTTGTTCACGTTCTCTCCCCTTTCTTTTGTCGGTAGGACCAACTGGTATATGAGTACGGATACTCATTACAAGACCCGAGCGACATCGTTGCCGCCCGGGTCTTTGTTTCAACTATGAGGATACGGTCCCAACGACCGACATCCTGCATACAGACTCAAGCGAGTCTTACGCCTTGACGGTCGCAACGCCCCTGAAGGACATGCTCGTCGTGCCGATGCCCTTGAAGCCATCGAGAGCCTCGCCGTTGGGCGCAGTGGACGGATCGTCCCAGAAAGCGGAGACGGTCTTGACGTGGACAACGGGGTACAGAACGGCGTTGTCGGCAATGATGTCGAAGCACTCGTTCCACTTCTTCTGCTGCTCGTCGCCCTCGGCGGCAAGAGCCTCGTCCATGAGACCATGGAGCTTCTGCCACTCAGCGGACTCCTTCCACGGGCAACGGGTCTGCATCCAGACGTTGTCGCCGTACCACCAGTTGAGCAGCAGGTCGGGGTCGGCGCCGAAGCAGGAAGGATCGCCAGGGGCAAGGAGGATATCGTAGGCCTCGCCGCCGTCGATGGCAGCGTAGGTAGCCGGCGAGGTATCGGTCTGGATGGTCACATCGAAGCCGAGAGCGTCGAGGTCGTTCTTGACCTGGGCGGCCATGCCCTTAATCTGCTCGTTGTCGGTGGTGCGCAGGGTGATGGCACCCGGGGTGATGCCAGACTCCTCGATGAGCTTCTTAGCCTTCTTGGCGTCGGTCTTGTACACCGTGGAAGCCTCATGATAGTTGGTGAAGCTCTTGGGCAGGTAGCAGCTGGCAGCGGTGGCAAGGCCGGCGAAGGTGTTGCTGACCATCTTCTCGGTGTCGAGCGCATACATGACAGCCTGACGGACCTTGACGTTGTTCCAAGGCTCCTTGGCGACGTTGAACATGATGAAGCGGGTGCCGAAACCCTGAACGTTATCGATCTTGCAGCCGGCGCTCTCGAGCTGGTCGACGGCGTCAGCGGTAACGAGCTCCATAACGAGCGTGGAGCCCTCCTGCTGAGCGGTAACGCGAGCGGTGGGGTCGGTCAGGATGCTGTACTGGATCTTCTTATCCTCGGCAGCATACTCACCGTTGTACTCGGGGTTGGGAACCAAGGTGATCTCGGTATCGGAGATAGAGTCGTACATCCAGGGGCCGGAACCGATCGGCTGCTTGGCGCGATCCTCCTCGGTCTGGGTGGCCGGGGTAACGCGGACGATGGCCAGACGATCCTTGAGCAGGGAGAAGTTGGGGACCTTAGTCTTGACCGTCACGGTGCTGGCGTCCTTGGCCTCGATGGACTCGAAGGGCTGGAAGAACGGAGCATAGGTAGCGGAAGCGGCGCAAGCGGTGTAGGAGGCAACGACATCGTCAGCGGTGACCTCGGTGCCATCGGAGAACTTGGCGCCCTTGCGGATGGTGACCTCGAAAGTGGTGTCGTCCACAGACTTGGGATCGTCGGTGGCGAGCTCGTTGAAGGTGCTGTAGTCGTGGTAATCGATGCCGTAGAGGCCCTCGACGACGTGCCAGTTAGCACCCAGGCCCACAGCGGAGCCAGTGCTGGCGGGATCGAAGCTGGACGGAGCGTAAGCGGAACCAGCGGTGATCACGCCGCCGCCACGGTTGGCGGAATCGGTGGAACCGGAAGCGGAACCCTCGTCGCTAGAGCTGCCACCGCAGCCAGTGAGACCAAGGCCGGCGACAGCAGCGACGCTGCCGGTGAGGCCGAGGAACGAACGCCTGGACATACCCTTGTTGATGATGGCCATGTCTTCTCCTATCAATAGAGAATCTTACTCGGGAGCACCTAGACGTGCCCCCGCGCAACTTGCGGACGATATATACCTTACCTACCGACGAACCCAACTGAGGTGCCGCGCTCGGCGACCGATACATACATACGCTTGAACGGTATTTACTACCGTTCACCGAATTCGTTGACAAACGATTCGTCAGACAGTATGTATCGGCGAGGTGAGATATCAGTCTTCGTCAACCCGCAGGATAGCAGGGTTTTCGCTTGGGTTAGTCAAACGTTTTAGCGTTAATAAAACCCGAAACCAGCAGGCAATCATGGCGAAATAAATGGTTGAAAATCGCGCAATCATGTATATCAGTTGTTTAGGCTCGTGTTTAGCTATCAGAATGGCCAGCCGCCGCCTCGGCGCGCTCGGCATTCCATGCAACGAGCGCCTCGTGGACCGCCTTGGCAACATCGGCAGGTATGCCGCGAACTTCCGCGATCTCTTGCTCGCTCGCCGCGCGCAAACGCTTCATCGAGCCAAAATGGCGCATAATGGCACGTTTTCTGGTGGGTCCCACGCCTGGAACGTCATCGAGCACCGAAACCGTCATGGCTTTGTCGCGCAATTCGCGATGGAACGTGATGGCAAATCGGTGGGACTCATCGCGTACCTGTTTAATTAGATAGAGCGAAGCAGACCCGGTCGGCAGCACGACAGGAGTCTCGTCCCAAGGCACAAAAACTTCCTCGTCGGCCTTCGCCAAGCCACAAACTGGTATATCGAGCCCAAGAGCCTCAAGTTGCTTGATCGCAGCGGTCAATTGCGGCTTACCGCCATCGACAACGAGCAAATCGGGGCGCGAGCCAAAGCGCTCGTCGGCCATGCGCTCGGGAGCATAGCGTCGTCCCAAAACCTCGGACATCGACACGAAGTCGTTTGCCTCGTCCAATTCGGCCTGAATTTTAAAACGACGGTACTGGCTCTTGTCGGCGCGCCCGTTGGTAAACACCACCATCGAGGCGACCGTAAAGGTGCCATGCAGTGTAGAGATATCGAAGCACTCGATACGCAACGGCGGCGATGGCAGCGCCAACGCACTTTCGAGCTCCAGGAGCGCTTGATTGGTGCGGTCGTCAGCGTACCCCGTTCGCATCATGTAGCGCATGAGGGCATGGCGCGCATTTTTGGATGCCATATCGAGCAGACGGTACTTTTCGCCACGCTGCGGCCTATGGAGATGGCAGGAACGCTCACGCTTGCCCGCAAGCCACTCCCCCAGCGCCTCCGCATCCTCAAGCTCGACGGAAAGGTTGACCTCAGCTGGAATATCAGCCGTCTCGTCGTAATAGCGCTTAAGAAAGCCCGACTGGAGCTCGTCCTCGTCAACATCAAGACCCTTGTCGAGAATGAACTCGCAGGTGCGAACTGTTCGGCCCTCGCGAACGACGAAGACGCAAGCGGCGGAGATGGTCTCCTCGCGATAGAACCCGATGACATCGATATCGACACTGGAGGGAAAAACGACTTGCTGACGATCGTCCAGACCCCTGATGACCTCCAAACGACGTTTGACGCGTGCCGCGCGCTCAAAGTCGAGCGCCTCGGCGGCATCCGTCATCTCGGAGGTCAGCTCATCGACGACATCCTTGCGATGGCCCGACAAAAAACGCTCGACACGCTTGACGTTCTTGGCATAGTCTGCCGGGGAAATCGCGCCGACACACGCACCCGGGCCGCGCCCGACATGGTAGTCAAAGCAGGGACGCCCGTTTTGTGCGCAAATCATATTGACGATGTCTTCCTCGCCCTTGTGGGACTCGATGGTACGGCGACAACGACGCCACTCCGCACAGGATGCAGAGCAGATGGGGATAACCTTGCGCAGCGTATCTATCGTCTCACGTGCCGCACGGCTATCGGTATAGGGGCCAAAATAGCGCGTTCCCGGCTTATGACGCTCACGCGTGTATTTGATCGCGGGATACAGGTCGCCCTTTGTAATGGCGATAAAGGGGTAGCTCTTGTCATCCTTGAGGTCGACGTTAAAGTACGGATGGTACTGGCCGATCAGGTTGCGCTCGAGTACAAGCGCCTCATGCTCGGTTTCGACAACGATGTAGTCAAAGCTCGCCACCAGCTGCATCATCAGCGGGATCTTTTGACGCTCATCCTGCAGTGTCACGTATTGACGCATGCGGGCGCGCAGGTTTTTCGCCTTGCCCACGTAGATGACATCGCCCTTGGCATCCTTCCAAAGGTAGCATCCGGGCTGTGTGGGAACGCGCGAAACCTGCTCGGCAAGCGTTGGTATGTTGTCGTGACCGGCCACGCGCACCTACTTGCGACGAAGCAGCGCCGAGACCTCGGGCATCTTAAGGACGACGGCAAGGCCAAAGGTAACAACAAGCGAGGCGACACCCGCAACGCAAACGTAGCCAAGAGTAATCAGAATCGAGCCGCCAAGTGCCCCGACAAAGTGTTCAAGCGCCCACATGACGCCGGCGCCTGCGGCAGCACCTAGGCCACCGAGCAAAAGGCCAAAGAAACCGCCATGTAGGATAGATTTGACCTGAAGGCCACGCAGGCGACGACGCAGCCACCACAGCGAACAGCCGACCAAGATCACGTAGTCGACGACATACGAAAGCGCGATTGCCGGCATACCGAAGCCCAGCACAACGCCAAACAGCAGAACCGAGCCGGCCTGGCCGATGGCGGAATACAGGCAATAGCGGCTATAGGGCTTCATGTCGAGCAAGGCAGAGAAGCTCTTCTGCATCAACACGACCACGCCGTAGAGCGGCAGCGAGAGCGCCAGGTAGACAAGGTACTCGGACACCAGCGCCACGCCGGATTCATCGAACTTGCCAGCACAGTAGATCATATTGAGCGGACGTGCGAAGACAATCAGGTACAGTGCGAACGGAATCAGGAAGAACAGCATCTGGGCGACGCCACGCGAAATGCCCGTGCGAACGCTGTCGTAATCCTTCTCCTGTGCGTCATGAGAGAGCTCGGTATAGAGCGCCGTCGAAAGCGAGGCGGCAATCAGCGCGTAGGGCAGCGTGTACCACAGGCGCGCATAGGCGATGACGGAAGGACCCGTCTCGGGCTGGACCACCAGCGCGGCAGCGTTGGTGATAGAAGTCGAGACAAACATGCACACCGTGGCGAGCAGCGTCGGGATACCGAGCGCAATCGTCTGGCGCAGCGCGGGGTCCTTAAAGTCGATATGGATATGGGGATGCACGCCGTGCTTGCCAAGCGCGGGAATCTGACATGCCATCTGAACAAAGACACCGAGGGTCGTACCGGCCGCAATCAAGATGATGCCGGCACGTTCGCCAAACTGTGCGGACACGGGCGCAAAACCCATAAAGCTCGCAATGACGATCACATTGTTGAGGACCGGGGCAAACGTCGACCAAAAGTAGTCGCGGTGTGCGTTGAGAACGCCCGAGAACACCGAGCCCAAACCATAAAACAGAATCTGGATGGCAAAGAAACGGAACATGAACGCAGCGGTATCCATGCTGCCACCGTCACCCGAAAGGAACGATTGCGTCCAGATAAAGCCCGGGGCGAACACGGTCCCCACCAACGAAATGCCACCCAGCACTAAAAGCAGAATGCCGAGCAGGTTGCCCACGTACTCGTTCGAGGCCTCGCGACCCTGCTCACGCCTCACGCCCATGTACACGGGCAAAAACGCCGTCACGAGCATGCCACCCATCACGAGTTCGTAGAGCATATTGGGCAGGTTGTTGGCGACCTGATAGGAGGACGAGAGTAGCGACATGCCGATAGCGGCCGCCATTGCCCACGTGCGGATAAAACCGGTGACGCGAGACACGATAGTCAGGATGGTCATAAGCCCGGCGGAACGACCAACCGTGGAGTAGTCCGACGAGCCCATGTCGTCAGTGTCATCTCGCGACGAAGAAGCTTCGGATGAGGGTGTCTGAGGCGCAGATTCTTTTGCAAAATGAGCTCCGCGCTTCAATTCTTCCTGCGGCATCGCTCAGTCCTCTCTCGTAATCGCGGCAACCGTCGCCCCGCAAAATGCAATTAAATCATCGGGTGCAAGCTCGAGCTGATAACCACGCTTGCCTCCCGAAATAAAAATGGTATCCCAAAGGACACACGTCTCATCAATGAGCGTCCGGTAGCGTTTTTTCATACCGACCGGGCTGCAGCCGCCGCGAACGTAGCCAGTCGCCGCAAGCAAATCCTTCACATGCATCATAACCAAGGACTTCTCCCCCGCGGCACGCGCGGCGGACTTTAGATCGAGCTCATCGGCAACAGGGATGCAGCACACGACATGGTCGTTGGACGGCGTCACGCAGACCAAGGTCTTAAATCCTTGACCGGGCTCCTCGCCAAGCTGCTCCGAAATCGCGACCCCCAGGCCCACCGACTCATCACCATCGTCTTCGTACGTATGTAGAACATAGGAAATGCCGGCGCTTTCCAGCTCGCGCATCGCATTGGTTTTTGGCGTCTTTACAGCCTTTGCCATGACATATCCTTTCCCTCGCATTCGGACGCAAAGATTAAGTATATGTCCAATTCGGCTGCATACGTCACTTCGGCACAGCAAGCGCCATCGAATCACAAGGAGTCGATGGCGCCCATAAACTGAATCGCCTATTTATTGAGCATCAAGTTGAGCCTGACGCTCCCGGTCACGCCTGAGCAAAGGCGCCAAAAACTTGCCCGTATAACTCTGCGGACAGTCCGCAACCTGCTCCGGTGTGCCCGAAACCACGACGGTTCCGCCGCCATTGCCGCCTTCGGGGCCCATATCGATCAGGCGGTCGGCAACCTTGATGACATCAAGGTTGTGCTCAATCACCAGCACCGTGTTGCCCGCATCGACCAAGCGCTGCAGCACATCGAGCAGCTGGCGGACGTCCTCAAAATGAAGACCGGTCGTCGGCTCGTCCAAAATATAGAACGTCTTGCCCGTCTGGCGTCGATGAAGCTCCTTGGCGAGCTTCACACGCTGCGCCTCGCCGCCCGAAAGCGTCGTAGCGGGCTGGCCCAAGCTCACGTAACCCAGACCCACGTCATATAGGGTCTGCAGTTTGCGCTTAATCTGCGGGATATTCCCAAAGAAGGCCAGTGCTTCGGTGACACTCATGTCGAGCACGTCCGAGATGGTCTTGCCACGGTAGGTGACCTCGAGTGTCTCGCGGTTGTAGCGTTTACCGCCGCAAACTTCGCAGGGAACGTAGATATCGGGAAGGAAGTGCATCTCGATCTTAATCTGCCCATCGCCCTTGCACGCCTCACAGCGCCCGCCACTCACATTAAAGGAGAAACGACCCGGCGAGTAGCCGCGCGCCTTCGACTCCGGCGTACTCGCAAACAGCGCGCGAAGATCATCCCACAGGCCGATATAGGTAGCAGGGTTGGAACGCGGCGTGCGGCCAATCGGCGACTGGTCGATATCGATAACCTTATCGATGCACTCGATGCCCTCGATTTTTTTATACGGACCCACAGGGCGCGTCGAGCGGTGAATGGCATTCGTAAGGGCAGGCGCAATGGTGTCGGTAACCAGGGAGCTCTTGCCCGATCCCGACACGCCGGTAACAACCGTAAGCGTACCAAACTCGATTTTGGCAGTAACGTTTTTGAGGTTGTTGGCTCGAGCGCCCGTAATTTTAAGGCAGCCGCGACCGGGCTTGCGCCGTTCATCAGGCACCCGGATCATTCGTTTACCGGTCAGATAAGCGCCCGTCATCGACTCGGGACACGCCATGATATCGGCAGGCGTTCCCGCGGCG
>URYA01000021.1 GCA_900551975.1 uncultured Collinsella sp.
CTGCCTGTTTGCAGGTCGCGCGTACCCGCAACGGGCTGGCGCGTGTGAAGCGCGTGCACGACGAGGGCGGCGACGAAGTCCGCGTATTGGTGCAAGGCGGCGTCTACCAAAGCGCGAGTTACGTTGGTGAGCGCTGGGCTGAGCCTGTCTTTGCGTACTATCGCGCGTTTGACGACGTGTTTGAGGCCGAGGATGCAATGCGTGACGCTTACGGTCACGGTGTCGACCGCATGCTTATGCTGGGCGGCGGCGGGTTTGCCTATCCCAAGCTTGTGCTGATGTCGCACGAGGGCTTGCGCATGGATGTTATCGAGTATGACGGAGAGATTACGCGCCTAGCGCGCCGCTGGTTCTACCTGGACGAACTGGAGCGCGCGGTGGGCGACCGCTTGCGGGTGATTACTGCTGAGGCTCGCTCGTATCTGGGTGTGACAAGTGTGGGCCATCGTCGCTACGACGTGGTCGTGAGCGATTGCTTTGGCGGTGCCGAGCCCGTACGCGAGCTGGCGACGGTTGAAGCGTTGCGTTTGGTGCGGGGCAGCCTAAATGTCGGTGGCGTCTACGTTGCCAATATCGTGAGCGCAAGCGAGGGGAGCGATGTGACGTTCCTGCGCGATTGCGCTGCCACGGCGCTCGAGGTGTTCGACCATGCTTGGGTGGTCCCATGTGGCGATGCAGAGTTTGGCGGCGAGGAGAACTACCTGCTTATCGCCAGCGACGGCGACTACGCCTTTGCCGAAGCTGTGCCCTTCGATGCCGACTTTCTCGGTGCCGCCCTCCACGACCAGCATTGGGAGTAGTCAATTTGTGACGGGTTCTATGGTTTTGTCAATCATACGCTTCATCTATTTTCAGCATGACGCATCTGGACGCCCGGCGCCAACGCGCCTCATCTTCGGTTGATTCCGCCGCCCGCTAGGCCAAAATTGTCATCGGAAGTATCAAATGAACAAGCAAGCCACTACGCAACTGCACGTCTATTCCGCCTTTTTCGTTCTCACGGGATTTGTTTTAAATCGGGGAGTGTTTCTACTTTTCCTTGCGGAGAAAGGAATGTCTGTCACGGAAATCGCGCTTTATCAAGCCCTGTTTAACATTGCGACGGTCGTCCTCGAGCTGCCAACAGGGCTGATAGGCGATTTCTTTGGAAAGAAGTTCTCGATTCAAGTGGGCGTGCTGCTGCTTTTCTTCCATACGGCTGGCATGCTGTTGCTCTCAGGCCCCTTTCTCGTCGCGCTTTCCCTTGTTGAGGCACTCGCCTACTCCCTTCAATCGGGATCCGAACAAGCACTTTTATATGAAATTGCCCGAAATGCCGGTCAAGGAGAGCGCTTCCTCACCATCAACGCTCGGCTGCTTGCCGCGCAATCAATCGCGACGGGAGTGGCAATCGTACTTGGATCATTCATTGCCCAAGTATCTTGGAGTGCCCTCTACGTATGCGTTTCCGTTTTCTATCTCCTGCAGCTTTTCCTTCTGTATCCCATTGAGAGGATGGAAACGACCCATTCCAAAAACTCTGGGGAGGAAAGGTTTGACGTAGCCAAGGTCTTCAGACGCGAAACCTGGTGCATTGGAGAATCCGCTTTTGCGGTGTTGCTTCTTCTAATCGGCACAAGCATGCTCGATGGATTCTATGGGAGTTATTACAACTTGAATCAGTTGGTATTCGACGCATTTGATGCTCCCGTCTCCATAATAGGAATCTTTTTCGGTGCATCCTATGCAGTAAATGCGACGGCCTACATTGCAGCAGATTTCTTCTCATCGCGTTTCGGGAAAAGAAATACCATGCTCGGCTCGATGCTAATCGAGGCCGGTCTTTTCATGATTCTTCCGTGGTTCGCTTCAAATCCGCTGTGTTTGTTTGGCCTCAGCATGGTGCTTTGTTTTCTCCCAGAAGTGGTGTACATCACTTCGGAAAACTTAATCCAAGACGGGATAGCGGACGATCTCCGTGCGACGATCCTTTCCGCCGCGTCTCTGGTAAGGGCCCTCTTTTCCGCATTGTTTTTCTCCGTATTTGGACATGTGTTGGGGTTATATCCCATTCAGATGGCGCTCGGTATTATTGGCGCAATCGCGATAGCGATTACCGCCGTTGTTTCATTAAAAATTGGTGGAATACATGCCTTCAAGAATTGATGTATCGATTGACGAGCTGCCAGAAGTTTCGAGCCTTCTTGATGGCTACGGGTGCACGCGTTAGCTTTGAATCGGTGGGCCTTAATGCCGAGGAATATCAGCGTTTTATCGATGCTGGCGGAATAGTAATGGTCTCGGGCGAAGATTGCTATATCTTACCAGTCGAGAACCGTTTAATCCTGCCCCAGACTAGTGACTTATAATTGCGGCTTCCCGTCTACGTCTGCACTAGACGTGGATGCGGGAAACTTCCCCTTAATGCAATTCACAATATGTTGAAAACTCAGGTCGTGGAACGCGATGGGTTTTAGTTTTTTTTGGTGCTGCAGTCGGCAATTTACTCTGCGGGTTTGGCACTATGAAGGAATTTAGGCTTTTCCTGTAACGTTAAAATTACAACGATTGGTGGTTGCAGCTCTGCTTAGCAAATCTAATCCCTGAATATTAAGCACATTACGCGACAGGTGTACTTCACGGTGTTCTATCCCTTTTTGCCCGTAAAGACAGGGGGTCTTCTTCCGGTTACCTTTTGTTTTTGCAGGGGAGGGGCCATTTTGACAGCTACTACATACGAGATTGATCTTATTTGCGGTCCATCGAAATCGTTGGACGACATTAAGTAGCTAAAATAGCCCCGTTCCAAAAAGACTGGTTAACAAACCCCGTCCCAAAAAGACTGGTCTTAGGCGTGGTCGCGCCAGCTGAGGACGCGCTGCTTCATGCCCTCGATGTCGAGCACGCCTTCGGCAAAGCCCTTGCGCACGAGCTCCTCGGGAACGTACTCGTCGTAGCGATCAAAATAAGGTACCTCGCCGGGATAGACGAGCTCGATGGGGTCGAAGTCCTTTTCGGCCTCGGCTGCGAGCACCTCAAAGAACGTCTCCTCGTCGGCCTTCATCTTAAACTGCATAAAGTACGGGCGCGATGGGTCGAGTCCGCGAAGGCCCAGCTCCGCGGCACATTTAATCTTAAGCATGCGCTCGAGCGCCAAAAAGGCGTAGCTGCCCAGCCAAGGGAAGAGGTGTCGCCACCCAGGTTGATGAGCGGCCTAGTTCCCGCACCCGAAATCTCAGCCGTATGGCGAGCCTGCGCCAAGCGGGCCCGTGCGTTACCCATGAGGTACGGATATGTCGCGTGCTCGTTGAGCGCCTTGCGCATGCGCTCGAGTACGTGTGTATTGATGTCGCCGGGGCAGTCGCCAAAGTAGGCTGGCACCCGGCCCTTGACTTGCGTGGCAAAGACGGTGTGGCGCTTCCAGTCCACTTCCTCGACGATCCAGCAGTGTCCGGCGATGGCGATGCGCTCACCGGGCGGTGGCGGATTGACGATCGTGCCCAATTCGGCCGACTCGCTGCGAACGGTGAACTCTTCGTTTTCCTGGAACACGGCGTAGAACTTAAAGTTGTTAATGATGCGCTCGCCCGCGAGACCCACGATGAGTCCGCCGCCCTCGGTGACCTGGATATGGTCGATCTTAATGAGGTGGCGCAGCAGCACGCGATAGTCATCGGCCGAGACGCGGTGGAAATAGCTGAGCGTGAGCACGCGCTGGGCAAGCTCAGCGGGCGTGAGCTCGCCGGTGCTGGCGAGCGTCGACATGGTCTGGTGATAGAGCAGACTGTAGGGGAGTCGATCGAGCTCGGGCGGCTCGACCCATTTTTCCTCACGATAGAGTTGTACGAGTGCGATGCCCTGGAGGAGCTTCCACGGAATAGTCTCGGGCATCATCGTACGCGGCTCGGGCTCTTCCTCGCGCATGACAAACCACATCTCGGGCGGAAGATCGCGGCGCCCCGTGCGGCCCATTCGCTGCAAAAAGGAGCTGACGGTAAACGGCGCGTCGATCTGAAACGCACGCTCCAGACGGCCGATATCGATACCGAGTTCCAGCGTGGAGGTGGTGACGGTTGTCTGTGCCTGCTCCTCGTCGCGCATGAGTTCCTCGGCCGTCTCGCGCAGCGATGCCGAAAGATTGCCATGGTGGATGAGAAAGCGGTCGGACTCGTGCCGGCTCTCGCAGTAGCTGCGCAGCATGGAGCACACGGCCTCTGCCTCCTCGCGCGAGTTGGCAAAGACCAGGCACTTGCGGCCGCGGGTATGCTCAAAGATGTAGCCCATGCCGGGGTCGGCGTTGTCGGGTGCGGTGTCGGTGGGGTTGAGCAGTGCCTGTTCGGTTGCCTGCGGGATGTCGACTTCGCCCTCGGGGGCTGAGGAAGTGCGACGGTCCTTGGGAGCGGCCTTGCCCCGTGCCCGCTCACGACGTTGACGGCGCTCCTCCTGTGTGAGCTGTCCGCTGTGGCGCATGTCTTGTCCGGATGCGGGCAGTGCCGCGGGTGCCGCTGCCTCGATGCGCTCGCACGCAAGCACTTCGGCCTCTTGAGGGCCCATGCTCTCGAATCCCCGCTGCTGTGCCTGGGGACCCGAGTTGTAGAAGTGCTCCATGGAGATGCGCCACACGCGGCGCGGTTCTTCAAAGCGGGGGATAACGCAGTCACGCCCTGTTCCCTGCGAGAGAAAAGCGCCCGTGCGCTCGGGGTCGCCGATGGTAGCGGAAAGGCCAATGCGTCGAGGCTGCACGCCTGCCATGCGCGAGAGGCGCTCAATAAGGCAGAGCGTCTGCCCGCCTCGATCGCCGCGCATGAGCGAGTGGACCTCATCGATGACCACGTAGCGCAGGTCGCAAAACATGCGCGGGATCGCCATGTGCTTATGGATTAAGAGCGCCTCGAGTGACTCGGGCGTAATCTGCAAGATGCCGCTCGGCTTTTTGATGAGCTTAGCCTTGTGCGACTGCGGGACATCGCCATGCCAGTGCCAGACAGGGATGTCGGCCTCTTCGCACAGGTCGTTGAGGCGGACGAACTGATCATTGATGAGTGCCTTGAGGGGGCCGATGTAGAGGGCGCCAACGCTTGCGGGCGGGTTCTCCCAAAACTCGGTCAGGATGGGAAAGAAGGCTGCCTCGGTTTTGCCGGAAGCTGTGGATGCCGTTAGGAGCACATTGTCTTGTGTGTTAAAGATGGCATCTGCCGCCGCAACCTGAATGGAGCGCAGACTCTCCCAATCGTGAGAGTAGATGAAGTCTTGGATAAACGGGGCGTAGCGGTCAAAGGCGTTCACGGGGCCTCCTTTCAAAAACGAATCTCTCAACGCGGTGGTCAGTGGTTTGCTGCATTACTGCTTCAACGTTTACCCAGATAAAACCTGCCACAATAAACCTGTCCTTTTTGGCAGGCTAGATGGTGAATTCGGCGAAGTTGCGGTCGCCGCCTGCGGTATCGGTGCCGCCTGTTGCGGTTGCCGGCGCTAGCGTGTCGCCACCGACGCTTTGCAACAGCTCGGCCACGTTGGCATCGGGGTTCTGGCACAGGATGTCGAGCAGCTCGATAAAGTCGCGAATGACCTCACGCGGTGTCAAGTGCGTATCGGCTCCCACGCGGCCAAACTCAATCTTGAGGAAGTCCACCAAGTCGTTCTCGGTAAGCGTGGGCGTCCAGCCAAAGTAGCCGGCGTGAATTTGCATGAGTTTTTCGATCAGCACCAGTAGCTCCTCGTAGGTGAGCGGCTGCAAGCGGATGATGGGCGCGAGCATGTCCTTAAGGTCCTCGCGTGCAAAGCGACCCTGAGCGAGCCGGCTGCGCAGAGCCTCGTAGGAGAATACGCCGCGGCGGCGGTCCTCGATGGAGGTCGGCGTGCCGCCCATGATCATGCCCAAGTACTGCGCCTTGCCCTGGAGCGTGTCGTTGTACATGGTGAGGATTTTCTCGTAGTTGTACTGGCGCGTGATGGCGTTGGGAATCTTGTACAGGTTTACGAGTTCGTCGATGAGCACCAGCATGCCCTTGTATCCGCTGCAGACCAAAAAGCGTGCAATGAGCTTAACGTAGTCGTACCAGTCGTCATCGCTGATGATGGTCGAGGAGCCCAGCTCAGCGCGTGCCTCGCTCTTGGTGCGGTATTCGCCGCGGATCCATTTGGTCACGCGGCTCATGGCCTCTTCGTCGCCCTCGGATACGGCCGTGCGATAGCGGCGGAGCATGCGGGTGAAGTCAAAGCCGTGGACCATCTCCTCGAGCGGGGCCAGTTGGGTATTGACGACTGACTCGTCGACGTCGGCACACGAGGCGACCCAGCGATCCAGAATAAGGTTGAGCGCACCGCCCTCGGGGCGCGTCTTGGTCGATATGTTGCGGATGAGCTCGCGGTAGGTGGCAAGGCCCTGCCCCTGACCGCCTTGCAGGCGGCGCTCGGGCGACAGGTCGGCATCAGCGACGACGAATCCCTCGCCCATGGCGTGCGTGCGGATGGTCTGGAGCAAAAAGCTCTTGCCGGCGCCGTAACGACCGACCAGAAAGCGGAAGCTCGCGCCACCGTCGGCGATGAGACTCAGATCGGTGAGCAGGGCGCGGATCTCGACCTCGCGCCCTACGGTGATGTAGGGAAGGCCGATGCGCGGGACCACGCCGCCCTTGAGTGAGTTGAGAATGACGGCGGCGACGCGCTTGGGCACGCGGGGTGCTGCGGATGCGATATCACTCATAGTCTAGGTATCCTCTCACGTCTGCTTCGTAATCCTCGATAATTTGCGGTCCTGCCGCGCCGAATTCGATAACGGTGTCTCCCACCAGGTCAAAGAGCGCCTCGTTGATGCTGTCGACGAGCATGTCCTCGCTCTGCCCCGATTGCACTACCGCCGATTCCGCCTGTACTGCGTTGTGCTCGAGCAGCGCGCGAAGGAAGGCATCTGCGGCGGGCGCGAGTTCGGTTGCGGTGCCAGCGGGTGCAGTCGATACGACCGCTGGCGTCGGTGCGAGGAGCGGTGCCACGACGCCAAACTGTTCGGTGGAAATGGTTGGCTCGTCGGCTTTGTTGCGCTCCGTAGGCGCCGCGATCGGCTCGGCCATCACGTCGGTCGCAGGCTTGGCTTCCGGTTGCTCGGATTCCGCCGTATCGACCTCTGTGGGCACATCGTCCTCGCGCTCTTCGTCGATCAAAAGCGCTTCGCGCGTTTGCGCAGCGGCGCTCCGAATGTGCCCCAGCTGACTCAGATCGATATCGATCTTGACGGGCTGGTGTGCGGCGTCCCACGAAAGCCATGCCACAATCTCGTCATCGATAATCTTGGCCAGATATTTGGGGACCTTTTCTTCCTTAAGGGGATGGGCGGGGTCCAGCGCCAGGCGCAAGCGTTGGTCGCAGGCGCGCATCATTTCACCGAGCTTGCTGCTCTTTTGCCTGTTACCGTGGATACGCATGCATTCCCAAAAGCCGTTTTGGCAACGGTAGATGTGGATGGGATCCAGGCGGTATTCGCAGTCCTCGTGGCGCTCGGGCGCAAAGAATACGGCCGAGGCAAACATGGTGTAGGGCATGGCCGTCTCCTCCCCAAATAAACTCGCCACGATGCCGGTCTTTCGGTGCGTGTCATAGTAGCGCGCCATGCGGACATACACGGCGCATGCCACGTGGCGCAGATCGCGGTGGTGGCTGCGGTCAAGCCGCGAGTTACTTAGGTTGTACGTGGAGAGGGCGTTGATGGCGGCCATGAGTCGCTCCTCGCGCACCTCATCGGGCGGAAGGGGGAGCGTGGGTTCGGAGGTTTTGCGACGCTTAGGGGTCTGGCCGGACGGCGCCGGTGCTGGTACAAGGTCTCGCGCTGCGCGCCGCAGCTCGATAAGGGCGTTATCGAACATGACGGTTTTAGAGTCGCGGAGCAGCTTGGGGTCGAGCCCATGGAATACGGCGTAATCCTGCAACCACACGCGTGCAAACCGATCAATGCCGGGCTCGAAGGCGCGATAGGCATCCCAAAAGGCCTTGATTTTATTAAAACCATCGAGTGGGTCATCTACGCCAATGCCGCAGATCAGCTCATAGAGATACAGGAAGGCAAAGGACGTAGACGTTTCCTTGACGGTTCCGCGGCGCACTTGGGCGCGCCAAGTAAAATAGCCGCGCAGTTGCCGATCGCTCATGGCGTTGTAGGTGGGAAAGTACGACTTGAATGTGCCGTTGTAGTGGCAGTCGTCTTCAAAGTCGGCCATCAGCAGGCCCTGGCGGTAGAAAAGCTCGGCTTCCGAAAGCCAGCGACCTGCGCCGCCTTTGGGGTCATCCTGCCAGCGCGATATCTCGCGCATCTTGCGGTACTGGTCGGGGAGGAAATTCTGCATCTGTCGGCCGGTTTTGAGAATCGGCTCGTCTGCGTAGATTTCGTTTGAGAAGCGGGTGGACTGATGGGTCCGGGCCTCGGCCATAATGCGCTCGATGAGCATCTTGATGTCCTGGTCGGCCACCGCTTCTCCTTTCCTAACGCAGCTACGGTGACCTCATATCATAGCACAGCATCAAACAGATGTTCGAGATACCGCTGCGTTGATAGATTTAGAACAGGAGGGCGTAGATGACGGCGATGACGACGGAGGGGAGCATATTGGCCGTGCGGAAGGTCTGAGGACGGATGAGGTTGACGCCGACGCAGAAGATGAGCATGGAGCCTACGAGCGAAAGGCTGTCGAGGGCTGCCGTGGTCATGATGGGGGAGAGCGCGCCGGCAAACAACGTGATCGTCCCCTGGAACACGGCGACGGGCAGGGCGGAGAAAATGCAGCCGCGGCCAAGCGACGCCGTCATGGTGCAGACGATGATGCAGTCCAATGCGCCTTTCAGGGCAAGCGTTGACCAGTCACCGAGCAGACCGTCCTGGATCGATCCCACAATGGCCATGGCGCCGATACACACGGTGAGTGAAGTCGAGACAAAAGCGTTGGTGAACTCGTTATCGCCCTCGCTGCCGGTTTTGCGCTTGAGCCATTCGCCAAGGTTCTCGATGGCGGCTTCCAAGTTGACGGCCTCGCCGATGAGCGAACCGAGCGCAAATGAGACGATGAGCATGGTGGTACCGGTGGTCGCTAGCGCCTTTCCATCGATGATGAGCGTCTTTTGCATGGTGCCGCCCAGGCCGATAAACAGGACGCACAGCCCCGATGCTTTCATGAGCGTGTCTTGGATGCGCGGTGTAATGAAGCGGCCGCCCGCTAATCCTAAAAGACCGCCCGCAATTAAAAGCACAACGTTGATGATTGTTCCCAAGCCCGGCATGAGCCCTCCTGTATTGATGCCAACGTGGCAATCGTAGCAGAACGAAATGCGAGGCACATCGCAACCCATCTAATACGTTATATAAGTGGTATTAGGAATGATGCGCAGCATTTAAGCCTCAGGTGGTTGTCGGGACATAGGGATAGTATTCAAAGCGCAGTGTCATAAGCCGCTGCGGGGATTCAATAGCCGCGGCGATGATATTGGCATCGCGGGCACGATCAAACCCTTCGAGCTCGATCTGGTACGAGACGTCTTGCATAATGTCCAGACGTCGCCAGGCTAGAAGTGTGTCGCCATCGAATTCCAGGGTCTTGCTTCCGTTTGCGGCAACGGCGTATAGACGCAGCTTGGCGGTGGTTGCAGGGTCGACAACTGTGACCTTTTTAATTTCGTTTCGAGTATTCTTGGCGCCCAACAAGGTGAGCAGTGTTGGGGCCACGACCTCGCCCGATGGCAAAAAGACGACTTCGATGGATTCAGGAAATGCGATGATAGCCGACTTGCGGACGGGCTGATTGGCGGCGGCAACTTCGATGTTCGCAGCGTCGATGACCTCTGTGTGGTCGAGCGCGGCAAGCACGCAGCAGTTACCTTCATCGATCTCTTGAGGATCAGCAAGCCCCAGGCTGTCCGCGAGCTCGGGATTGTTTGGATCGGCAGCGGGCTCATTCGGTGCTTCGAGAGAAGCTGGGACGCCGTTTGTCGGCGACGGCGTGTCGCCCGCACCTGCTTCTTTGACCGCGCTCTCCTCTTGTATGGTTGTGTTGATGGGTTCGTCGTTTGAGGGGAGCGTCTTGGCGTCAAGCGCGGAGGGGAGAATTCCGATGGCTCCGGATCCGTTCCACTCCATTTCGAGAAGCGCCGGGTCGGCAAGAATGCGTTGCCTGCTTTGCGCGTGGGCATCGATTTCAATAGGGCCTGCCTCTATCCCTCGTGTAAGGCTGAGTGATCCGGCTGGCTTCTCGAAATGAGCGTCTGTGTCTTTGGCGCTGACGGCGTAGAGCAGCAGGGACGCTTCTCCCGCCGCGATGGCATCGGTGCCGGCTTTGGTCAGCCGCAACGATGCCGTGAATGAGAGGGTGGGCTGCGCATCGTCTGCATTCGCGGCGGCGCAGCCCAGACATATACCGCCTCCTTTCTCAAAAAACGTACCGTCGAAGGCGACCTTCGCTCCGTTCGCCGAGTCATCGACCGAAGCGATGTCGATGCGCAGCTCTAAATTGCATGGATCGCCATCTGCATCGAGCACAACCGAGCGCCACGTGCAAACGGCGCACCCCGCCTGGGAGCCGTTTGCCTTGTTCGAACGATTGATATCCACGACTATCGAGCCGTCCGTATTACGACGAAGGCATCCCGAGGTTGAGCTTGCGGCCTGTGCGATCGAAAAACGCTTGCACGCAATGGCGCTCGACGGATTTGGTGCGGAGCTTAGGGCTGCTGGTAAGGAGTCTGTCATGGCGGGAGTCGCCCAAGCGGCGACAGGCGTTCCGGTTGCGAGCGCGCCGCAGAGTGCGACGACGGGCAAAAGGTTCTTCGATGCCATGGGGTCTCCTTAGCTAATTTAGTGCGGCCTGTCCGTGTTTTGTTTCTGGCTGCGTTTGATGTGTAGACCGAGGCCGGCGGTTCCCGCGCCTGCTGCTGTGGCGCCTGCTGCCAAGAGCCATCGTCTGTCGCCTGTCTGCGCCAACGGTTCCTCGCGGTCGCCGCGGTCGAGCTCCGAGAGGTCGACCGTCACTTGCGTGGCGGCCTGCGCCTGTTCTTGCTGGGCAAAGGCCATGGCTGGCCCAAACGCTAGGATGCTGACGGCGGCGGCCAGGGCGACAGCCTTATGCCGTGTGCGCACCGGGCTCGACCGTCCAGGTGATCGTTGCAACCTGATCGCCTTCGCCGGTTACGCGGAAGATGTCGCGCGTGACGCGGGCGACGTTTCCGCTTGTCTTGAGCTTAATTTTGTCCTTGCCGCCGGCAATGCCCTGGTAGCCCATGTCGAAGGCTGCATTCTTGGAAAGATCGAGGCCCGTTCCCTGCATTGCGGCGCTGGCGTTCTGGAGCGCGCCGTCGGGGCCGACCTTAAAGTCGATGGAGTTCTGTGCGGTTCCGGCTTTGGCGTCGGCAGCAATGGTCCAGGTGTTCATGGCGTCGATCTTCATGTTGGTGACATGGATGCCGTAGGCCGAATGATTGTCGATGGTGGTCGCGTCTTCTGAGGGGCCCTGAAGCGTGCCGTCGGCCTTGGCGACGAAGGGAATAACCGTCGGAACTTTGAACTCAACGTTGTCGATCTCGGTCCTGACCATTACTTTCGTGGTTCCAACGCGCCCGGCTGCCATAACTGGCGTCGGGGCGGCGCCCATTGCGAGCGCGAGCGCGAGCCCTGCGCCCACGACGAGCGCTCTGGCTCCGTTCATGTTCCTGGTGATGTCCATGGTCGTTCCTTTCTATTCGCCGCGGGCCGTCCCCGCGATGATTGGACGAATGCTGGTGAATTGCGTGCGGTGCCGCGTCGGCCGGAAAAGCTAGTTCTCGGCTTGCTCAACCCGCACCTTGACACGTGTCGGATTGCCGTGGCTGTCGAGGGTCTTGGCATCGAGTGCCTGGATCTCGATGTACGCCTCGCCTTCTTTGATGTCGCCGGCGGGGCACGTTTCGATTGTCTTGCCGGTCTCGAGCACACCGGATTCGTACATGGTCTCGTCGTTTTGGATGACGCGGAATCGCTGGGGAAATTTATTGTCTTGGACGTTTTGCACGTTGACGCGCAGCTTGCCGTCCTCCTGCAGCTGAGCGACCGGCGCGACCGAAATCGTCATCATGTTGTCGCGGACGATGGCGTCGAGCTCATCTTGGATTTCCTGACGCGTTTTGCCCTCGGCCGTCGTAACCGAAGCGCCCGCCTCGGGTACGGGCTGCGACTGCCAAGCGTATAGTCCTACGGCGACAAGGGCACAGACGATGGCCAAACAGGCAAGGATGAGCTTCTTGCGACGACCCAGGCCTGCAAAGTGGGGTGGCTTCTTCGCGCTCATGCGGCATCCTTGGCGGTATAGATGCGCGCAAAGGTGGACGGGTTCGCTCCAAAGAGCATGTGAAGCATCAGGCGGCGTGAGTAGACAAGCTCGTCGAAGTCGGGAGGGAGCTCGATGTCGTGGATATGCGCGATGCGGTGGGCGAGTGCCGAGAACGACTCGGGGTCGCAGATCACATCGGTGGTAACGTGGTAGACCGTCGTATCGGGGAATGCCTCTTCGTCGAAAGGCAGGAGATGGGGATCGTCGTCGACTTCGATGGCGATGCCGTACTGGGGCCAGTAATATGCCATGGGAACCTCCCTGCTTCTGGGGCCAAAACTTCTGTCGGTTTTGGCTGTCGATGCCGACGGTATCAGCCACTACTTGACCAATTGCTGACCAAATGCTTGACGGATTGGTGTCTCCGCAGGTAAAAGGCGGCAAAAAATACTCCAACTTTTTTCAAGCGACAATCGCGCGGTCGGCGACGGCGGGGCCATATGTGTCAAAAGCATCGTCTGCCGAGGAAATCAAGCCGCTCGCCGAATTGCACGAACGTAAAAATCGCCAATTATGGAGACGGTCTCGAACACGTCGACGAAACGATGCGGTAACATCTCCCTGCAAACACTGTAGTTAGCTAAAGGGGGAGTTCGCGTGTCTGCAACCATCAAACCCTTCACCGACGAGTTCGAAGAGTATGGTCGCGATGAGTCTCGCGCATCGGGCGAGGCCTCGAGCATCTCGTTTCCGACAACGGAAGACGAGGTCCGTGCCATTTTGGAAAAGCTCCATGCCGAGCGTGTCCCGGTAACGGTTCAGGGCGCCCGAACCGGCCTTGCCGCCGGTGCCGTGCCCCACGGCGGGCATATCCTCAATACTTCCCGTATGAATCGCTACTTGGGCCTTCGCCGCGATGAACAAGGCCAATTTCTGCTGCGCGTGGAGCCGGGCGTTGTGCTCTCGGAGCTGCGCAAGCAGCTGAGCAAGAAGGTGCTGCCGACTGCTGGTTGGGACCAGGCATCGCTTGAGGCCTACGAGGAGTTCCAAGAGGCCCCCGAGCAGTTCTTTCCCACCGATCCCACCGAGGCATCTGCCTGTCTGGGCGGCATGGCGGCATGTAACGCCTCTGGTGCCCGCAGCTACGCCTACGGTCCCATGCGCCCACATATCACGGGACTCCACGTCGCGCTGGCTGATGGCGATTTGCTTGAGCTTCAGCGCGGCGAGGCTTTTGCCCAGGGCCGCCACCTGTCGCTCGTGACGGCAGTGGGCCGTACGCTCGAGCTCGATCTTCCCGGCTATACCATGCCCAAGACAAAAAATGCCTCAGGCTATTTCGTTGCGGACGAAATGGACGCCATCGACCTCTTTATCGGTGCTTGCGGCACGCTCGGCGTTATCACCGAGCTCGAGATTGCCCTGCAGGCGGCGCCTGCGGTCGTTTGGGGTGTGAGCTGCTTTTTCAATAGCGAAGACAAGGCCGTGTCCTTTACCGATTCCGTGCGCCCCGTCCTGTCCCATGCGGCCGCCATCGAGTACTTCGATGCTGGTGCTCTGGATATCCTGCGTCGCCAGCGCGAGCAGTCGACGGCGTTTGCCTCGCTGCCGGCGCTCGACAAAGAGGCCAAGGTCTGTGTCTACGTGGAGCTCGACTGCGATGACGAGGCCCAGGCGACCGAGGAACTGTACCACCTGGGATGGGTGCTCGAGTTTGCGGGTGGCCGCGACGATGCGACATGGGTCGCGCGCACCGAGGTTGATCGCGAGTGCCAGCGGTTCTTCCGCCATGCGGTCCCCGAGAGCGTCAACATGCTTATCGACGAGCGTCGCCGCACGGATCCCACCATCACCAAACTGGGTTCGGACATGTCGGTGCCCAATGCACGTCTTGCCGATGTCGTGGCCCTCTATCGCCGCACACTGGCCGAAAGCGGGCTTGAATCTGCTGCCTGGGGGCACATCGGTAACAACCATCTGCATGTGAACATCCTGCCGCGCGATGCGCAGGACTACCGTCGCGGTGGCGAGCTGTTTGCCCAGTGGGCTGCGGAGGTAACGGCTATGGGCGGTGCCGTTTCTGCCGAGCACGGCGTCGGCAAGATCAAGGCGGGCTTCTTAGAGACGATGTACGGTCACGAGGCCATGGTCGAGTCGGCGCGGCTCAAGCTCCAGCTCGATCCCGACGGGCAGCTGGGTCGTGGCAACCTGTTTTCGGAGAAGCTCTTGGATGAGCTCGTCCAGAAAGGGGGCGCGTGAAGATGAGCGATTTCCATATGGTGGTGTGCGTCAAGGCCGTGCCGGGCAGCACCGAGGTCAAGATGGACCCCAAGACCAATACCATCGTGCGCGATGGCAAGCAGGCGGTCATTAATCCCTTTGATGCGAGCGCTTTGGAATGCGCGCTGGCGCTGAAGGACGACTTTATCGGCTTTGGCATGGATGTGCACGTGACGGTGGTGTCGATGGGCATCCCCGCGACCGAGTCGCTGCTGCGCGACTGCATCGCTCGAGGTGCCGACGACGCGCTGCTGCTGACCGATCGCGCCTTTGCAGGTGCCGATACCCTGGCGACCACCTATGCTCTCAAATGCGGCATCGAGGCGCTCGACGAGGACTTCGACCTGCTCATCTGCGGCAAGATGGCGGTGGATGGCGATACGGCCCAGATTGGTCCCGAGCTTGCCGGTGCCTTTGAGATTCCCTGCGTGACCGACGTGAGCTGCGTGCAAAGCGCGGGCTTTACGACGTGTGGCTCGCTGGCGCTCGTTCACGGATGCGATGCCGGCGAGGAGACGGTGTATCTTGAGATGCCGTGCGCGATGACGACTGCCAAGGAGATTGGCCAGTTGCGTATGCCGAGTATTGCCGGTATTCGCGCGGCGGAGGAGGCGGACGTGCGCGTGGTCAGTGCCGCCGACGTGAACGCCGACCCCGCGCGTTGCGGTCTTGCCGGGTCGCCGACACAGGTCGTGCGCTCGTTTGTGCCCGACCGTGACCAAACGTGCGAGGCCGTTGAGGGAACGGCGTCCGAGCAGGCGGTAAAACTTGCCAAGATTATCGAGGGGATGGCATAGATGAGCGGATTGAATATCGATAGCGAAG
>URYA01000022.1 GCA_900551975.1 uncultured Collinsella sp.
ACTTTCATGCGCTGACGGGGCTTGACCTCAACATCGCCAAAAACGCCATCACCTCGTTTATCGGTCCTTCGGGCTGCGGCAAGTCAACGCTGCTGCGTTGCTTTAACCGCATGAACGACGGCATCAAGGACTGTCGCATCGAGGGCAAGATCGCACTCGACGGCCAGGATATCCTGGGCGACTACGACATCTGCCGCCTGCGTCAGCGTGTGGGCATGGTGTTTCAGCGCCCTAACCCGTTTCCCATGAGCATCTACGACAACGTCGCGTATGGCCCGCGCGGCATGGGTGTGCGCGACCGCGCCGTGCTGGATGAGCTGGTCGAGGACTCTCTTCGTCGCGCTGCGCTATGGGATGAGGTCAAGGACAAACTCAAAGAGTCGGGGCTGGGCCTTTCGGGCGGGCAGCAGCAGCGCCTGTGCATCGCCCGCGCGCTTGCCGTGCAACCCGATATTCTTCTGATGGACGAGCCCACGAGCGCTCTCGATCCCGTGTCGACGCTGGTAGTTGAGCAGCTGGCCTGCGAGCTCAAGGAAACCTGTACGATCGTGGTCGTTACGCACAATATGCAGCAGGCGGCGCGCATCTCCGACTCGGTCGCGTTTTTCTTGCTGGGTGAGTTGGTGGAGCACGCGCCCACCGCTCAGCTTTTCAAAAATCCCGCCGACCCGCGCACGGCGGATTATTTGACGGGACGTTTTGGCTGATACCATCTGGTAAAGGTACCTTTAGGGTTAAGATGCGGTCATGCCGGCCGCAAAGGGGTTCAACATGATCTATTACGTCGAGGACGATGACAACATCAGGGATTTGACGGTCTATGCACTGCGCAAGCAGGGAATCGAGGCCGAGGGCTTTTCGTGCGATGGCGAGTTTAAGGCTGCCGTGGCGCGACGGGTGCCCGATGCCGTCCTGCTCGACATCATGCTGCCCGATACCGACGGTTTGGCAATTATGCGTCGCCTGCGCGCCGATCGTCTGACGGCGACGGTGCCCATCATGATGCTCACTGCCAAGGATACCGAGCTCGATAAGGTAATGGCGCTCGATGGCGGTGCCGACGATTATCTGACCAAGCCGTTTTCGCTCATGGAGCTTGCCAGCCGTTGCCGTGCGCTGCTGCGCCGCGGCGGCATGGTCAAACAGGCAAGCGATGTGCTCAGCGTGGGCGATATCGTGCTTTCGCCCAGCCATCGCGAAGTGACCGTTGCCGGCGAGCCGCTCAAACTCACCTTGCGCGAGTTCGATTTGCTCGAATATCTTATGCGCAAGCCCGGCGTGGTCTTTACCCGCGAGTCGCTGCTGCAGAGCGTGTGGGGCTGGGACTTCGATGGCGGCTCGCGTACCGTCGACGTGCACGTGCAGACGCTTCGCCAAAAGCTCGGTGAGCGTGCCAGCGCCATCGAGACGGTGCGCGGCGTGGGCTATCGCCTGGCCGAGCCTTCTGCCGGTAGCGATACTGAAGATGTCGTCGCTGCGGCAGCAGCATCGGAGGAGTAGTCCGTGGTCTTTGCCCCTCAGGGAAAACATACGCTCTCGCATCGCGTGTTTGCGACGATATTTGTCTGCGCTATGTCCGTCATTTTGGCGTTTACGGTGCTGGGCGCGTTCTTCGTGCAAAACACCTTGGCAGATGCCACGAGTGCCAACCTTTCGCAAGAAACCGAGCTTATTGCCGCCGCCTTAAACGAGCAGAAGGAACCCATCGCATTCTTGCGAAGTCTCGATCGTGAGGACCTTCGTATCACGCTGATCAATAAGGATGGATCGGTCGCCTACGACAACGAGGCGTCTCCTTCCACGTTGCCCAACCATGGCGATCGCCCCGAGGTCGTTGAGGCCCTTGAGAGCGGTTCGGGCTCCGCGGAGCGCTCGAGCGCCACGCTCGACGAGATTATGCTATATCGCGCCGTCGCCCTCGATAACGGTCAGGTCGTTCGTTTGGCGCAAGCCCAGCCTGGCGTTGCGGCGATTTTGCTCTCGCTGGTGGCGCCGATGCTGCTTATCGCGGTGGCGGGCGCGGTGCTCTCGTTTTTCCTTGCGCGCCGCGAATCCCGTGCCATCATTGCGCCACTGCAGGAGGTCGATTTGGACCACCCGCGCCGTAGCTATGAACATGCCTACACCGAGATGGTTCCCATGCTCGAGCGCATTGAGTCGCAGCGCCAGGAGCTTAAACGCCAGATGGCGGTGCTGGCCGATAACGACCGCATGCGTCGCGAGTTCACGGCCAATATCACTCATGAGCTCAAGACCCCGCTTACCGCGATTTCGGGCTACGCCGAGCTTATTGCAAACGGCATGGTCGAGGGCGAGGACGATCTGCGCAACTTTGGCGGTCGCATCTATCGCGAGGCGGGCCGCCTGGCAGCGCTCGTTAACGACATCTTGACGTTGTCTAACCTGGACGAGGCCGAGCGCGCGACCGAGGGCGAGGCAGTGCCTATTGGTTCCACGGAACCCATTGAGCTCTCGCGCGCTATTACGACGGTGGAGCAGCGCCTTGAGCAGGTCGCCCGACAGTCGGACGTGACCATCGTGCGCAAGACGAAGCCCGTTGTGGTCGAAGGTGTGCCACGCCTGATCGACGAGCTGATTTATAACCTGGCCAGTAACGCTATTCGCTATAACCAGCCCGGTGGCACGGTTACGCTTCGATGTGGGACCAATGATGAGGGTCATCCGTACCTGACGGTTGCCGATACAGGTATCGGCATCGCGCCCGAGGAGCAGGGCAAGGTGTTCGAGCGCTTCTATCGCGTGGACAAGAGCCGCTCCAAGGCACGTGGCGGAACAGGCTTGGGTCTGGCCATCGTTAAGCATGCCGCCGTGTATCACCATGCTTCGCTCGACCTATCGAGCGAGCTGGGTGTGGGGACTACCATCACGGTGACGTTTCCCGTACAGCAGGACGAATCATTTGCGTAGCAATGCAGCAAACGTGTTGTTTTGACGCCGCACCGGGGTTGCCGATGCGGCGTTATTATTGCGCAACATTGCCGTATGTGCTGTATCTTATGTATAGAGTTCGGACTTGGCAGAAAGATGCGATATGATACGAGCAGTTTTGTCGATATGAACTAGGGAAATGAAAGGCAAGCTGCATGACCCTTCTCGAACTGTTCCAGCTGCTTAAAAAGCACCTCAAGCTGGTCATCGCCCTTCCGGTGATTTGCGCGGTCGCCATGGGCATCGTGTCCTTCACCATGATGGACAACACCTACACCGCCACGACGAGCATGTACGTTCTCGCCAAGACCGACGATAGCAGTCAGATGAGCTACACCGATCTTTCGGCGAGCCAGATGCTTTCCAACGATATCGCCACGCTGCTCGATAGCGATAGCGTTAAGGGCGGTGCTGCCAAGGATCTGGGCCTCGCCGATCTGAACGACTACAAGATTTCCGTTTCCTCCGAGACCACCACGCGTGTCATTACGCTTTCGGTTACCGGCACCGATGCCAAGGAGACGGCTGAGGTTGCAAAGGCCATGGCCAGCTCGGTGAGTACGGTCGCTCAGAACGTCGGCGCTGCCCAGAGCATCAACGTTATCGATGAGGCTAAGACCCCCGAAGCTCCCAGCGGCCCCAAGCGCACGCTGTATATTGCCGTCGCGTTCCTCGCCGGTATCTTTATCGCAGTTGCCTATGTCGTTTTGGCAGACATGCTCAATACCCGCATCCGCGGTGCCGAAGAGGCAGAAGAGCTTCTGGGTATTCCCGTTGTTGGCCGAATTCCGGCTATGAAAGGTGGTAAATAGGCATGGCTAAGGCAAAGAACACCGATAAGCTCGTTGTACAGAATGCCGCCAAGACCCTTCTGGCCAACATCCGCTTTGCGAGCGTGGACGACCCCATTCGCACCATCACCGTTACCTCCTCGATTCCCAACGAGGGTAAGTCTACGGTTGCCATTAACCTTGCTCAGGCAATCGCCACGAGCGGCAAGTCCGTGCTCCTGGTCGAGACCGATATGCGCCGCAGGTCCCTTTCCGATATGCTCGGCGTTCGTTCGCGCGGCGGACTCTACGCAGTCCTGTCCGAGCAGATCTCCATTGACCAGGCAATTGTCGAGACGGGTCAGAAGAACTTCTACTTCCTCGATGCCGAGCCGCACATTCCCAATCCTGCAGACATCATCGTGTCTCACCGTTTTGCCAAGCTGGTTAAGGCGCTGTCTGCCAAGTTCCAGTATGTCGTCTTTGACGCTCCTCCGGTCGGCACCTTCATCGATGCTGCCGAGATCGCCAGCCTGACTGACGGCACGTTGTTTGTGGTGCGCGAGGACTTTACCAAGCGCGAAGAGGCGCTCAACGCTATTGCCCAGCTTAAGAAGTCCGAGAAGGTCAAGCTCATCGGTACCGTTATGAATTACTGTGAGACCGAGACCAGCGAGTACTACTATTCTTACTACACCAAGGACGGTAAGAAGGTTAAGAAGGGCTCCGCCGATCAGGGCACTTCCAAAAAGGGGATCTTTACCAACCGGGCAAACGTTTAGTCGATTAAGGCCGACCTATGCGCGACATTCATTGTCATATCTTGCCGGGTGTAGACGACGGTGCTGCCGATCTCGATGAGAGCTTGGCGATGCTTGCAGCTGCCAAGCAGGCTGGCGTAACCAGAATTGTCTGCACCCCGCACTGCCGAGATCCCTATTTTGACTACGACAAGATGTGGGATGCCTTTGAGTTATTGCGGGATAACGCAGATGGTTTTCCGCTTCAGATGGGCTTTGAGGTCAACCACCGAAAGCTTGTCGAGCTGGGCATCGACGCCGCAGAATACCTGCATTTCGATGGAACCAATGAGTTTTTGCTCGAGCTTTCGACGCATGCCGATGCCTATGCGTTTAGGGAGTACGAGAACACGATTTACGATTTGCAGTGCCGCGGCTACCAGGTGATCATTGCCCATCCCGAGCGCTACCGCGCCGTCCAAAAGGACGTGGGCGTGGCGGAGCGTCTGGTCGATATGGGCTGTAAGCTGCAGGCTTCGGCAGACTTTATCGCCGGCGGCCGCTTTGGCCGCGAGAAAAAGCCGGCGCAGCGCCTGTTCGATCAGAACCTGTACAGCTTCATCGCGAGCGATGCCCATAACGTGGGTCATTACGACTGCCTGGCGAAGGCGCGGGTCAAGTTTAGCGTGCGAGGCGCTCACTTTCGCTAAAATCTGTCCCTAACGTTTGCTTTGATGGGAGGGGCGACCATGGATATTCAAATTAAGACGGGATGCTTTGAGGATGCGGCGCTGGTGCGCCGCGCCGTCTTTATGGACGAACAGGGTTACGAAATCGAGTTCGACCAGATCGATGAGGCCTCGAGCTGCATTCATGTGACGCTGTATGTGGATGGTCAACTCGCCGGCTGCTCGCGCGTGTTTCCCGAGGAGCTGGAGCGCGCGGCAGATGCGGAAGCCCCGGTGTCGCCGGCATGTGACATGGACGAAGGCGTTGCGGCGGGGGAGACCTACATTATGGGGCGCGTCGCCGTGCTGCCGGCTATGCGTCGTCGCGGACTGGCGAGTGTGATCGTCGAGGCCAGCGCTGCGTGTGCACGCGATGCCGGCGCTAAACTTATTAAGCTGCATGCGCAGGAATACGTGTTGCCGCTCTATGCAAAGGCGGGCTACACGCAAATTGCCCCGGTAGACTACGAAGACGAGGGACAGCCCCATGTCTGGATGGCCAAGCGCGTTGATGGCAGATAGGGACGTTCCTTTTCTGCCGGCAGTTGGGGCACTCCTTGGCAATTGGCGCATCAGAGCGCTCTGACATACAGTTTTTCGATTCCGTATGTATATATGCGCGCTAATGGGTTATAAAATCTAAGTCTGAACATAGCAGGTCTGCGATGCGGCTCGGGCAACCGGGCCGTTTTTGCGGACGGGGGTAGCGCGAAAGGACTGCACATGCGTCAATTTAAGACCGAGAGCAAAAAACTGCTCGACCTTATGATCAACTCCATCTACACCAATAAGGAAATTTTCCTGCGCGAGCTTATCTCTAACGCGAGCGACGCCGTCGACAAGCTCAACTTTAAGAGCCTGCAGGACCCGAGTGTCAAGCTCGACCAGGGCGACCTGGCTATTCGCGTCTCCTTTGATAAAGACGCCCGCACCATTACCATCTCGGATAACGGCATTGGCATGACCGCCGAGGAGCTCGAGCGCAACCTGGGCACCATCGCCCATTCCGGCTCCGAGGAGTTTAAGACCGAGAACGCCGAGCAGCAGGGCTCCGATGTGGACATCATCGGTCAGTTTGGCGTGGGCTTCTACTCGGCCTTTATGGTCGCCAGCCATGTGAAGGTCGTGAGCCGCGCCTATGGCGAGGATACCGCCCACGTTTGGGAGTCCGACGGTCTTGAGGGTTACACCATCGAGGATGGCGAGCGTGCCGAGCACGGTACCGATGTCATTCTGACGCTGCGTGAGAACGAGAAGCTCGACGCCGACGGCGAGGCCGAGACCTACGATCGCTTCCTGACCGAGTGGGGCCTCAAGAGCCTGATTCAGCAGTACAGCAACTATGTGCGCTACCCGATTCAGATGATGGTGAGCAAGAGCCGCCAGAAACCCAAGCCCGAGGACGCCGGCGACGATTACAAGCCCGAGTACGAGGACTACCAGGAGCTCGAGACCATCAACTCCATGACGCCAATCTGGAAGAAGCGCAGCTCCGACGTTGAACAGAAGGATTACAACGAGTTCTACAAGTCCACGTTCCACGACTTTGACGATCCTGCGCGCACCATCAGCTTCCATGCCGAGGGTACGCTCGAGTATGACGCCCTGCTGTTTGTGCCGGGTCGCGCCCCGTTCGATCTGTACAGCAAGGACTACGAGAAGGGCCTGGCGCTCTACAGCTCTAACGTGCTGATTATGGAGAAGTGCGACGACCTGCTGCCCGACTACTACAACTTTGTCCGCGGCGTCGTGGATTCCGCCGACGTGTCGCTCAACATCTCGCGCGAGACGCTGCAGCAGAACCGTCAGCTCAAGGCTATCGCCAAGCGCGTGGAAAAGAAGATCACCGCCGACCTTGAGGATATGCGTGACAACGACCGTGAGGCCTACGAGAAGTTCTTTGAGAACTTTGGCCGCGGTCTTAAGTACGGCATCTACTCGAGCTATGGCATGAAGGCCGATGAGCTCGCCGACCTGCTGCTGTTCTGGTCTGCCAAGGAGCAGAAGATGATTACCCTGGCCGAATATGCCAAGGGCATGCCCGAGGATCAGAAGGCCATCTACTACGCCGCCGGTGACTCGCGTGAGCGCTTGGCCAAGATGCCCGTGGTAAAGGGCGTGCTCGACCGCGGCTATGACGTGCTGCTGCTGACGCAGGATGTGGATGAGTTCACGTTCCAGGCTATGCGTGAGTACGTTGCCGCCGATATGCCCAAGATCTACGAGGACGATGCTGCCCGCGAGGCTGCCGAGAAGGCTGTGGCCGACGGTGCCGAGCCCGAGGTCGAGGATCGTCATCTGGAGCTCAAGAACGTCGCGACCGGTGATCTTGACCTGGCGACCGAGGACGAGAAGAAGGAGGCCGAGGACGCCACCAAGGAGAACGAGGACCTCTTTAGCGCTATGAAGGAGGCACTTGGTGACAAGGTCGAGAAAGTTGCCGTCTCCGCGCGCCTGACCGATGCCCCCGCTTGCATCACCACCGAGGGCCCACTTTCGCTCGAGATGGAGAAGGTGCTCCAGAAGGGACCCGAGGGCGCGCCCGACGGCATGCCCAAGAGCCAGCGCGTGCTCGAGCTCAACGCCAAGCACCCGGTCTTTGACAAGCTTGTCGCTGCCCAGAAGGCAGGCGACGCCGACAAGATCAAGCAGTACTCCGGTTTGCTCTATGACCAGGCCCTGCTGGTCGAGGGCATCCTCCCCGAGGACCCCGTTGCCTTCGCGGCGGCTGTCTGCAACTTGATGTAGTTAGGTAGTTACGCGGTTTTACCAAACCGCGTAACAGCTCGACGCTGCAAACGCCCCTAAGCGGCAATCTGACGTTCAATCGTCGGTCGCGTACCGAAGTACGCTTCCCTCCTCTTTCACGTCACCTTGCTCGCTTAGGGGCGTTTTCACTGACTTATGCTCAACCAGCGACGCTTTCGTGGTCCAAACTAGTCATCGGGGACGTTCTTGTTTGACTAGTCGTTTAAGAACGTCCCCAATGACTAGTCGGATTGATAATTTGTGCGGGTTGTGGTTTTGTGACCTGCTGAAATTTAGGATACTGTACATCTGTACGCTAACTCATCTTCGTAGTATATTGCTACCCGCAAAACTCAGCACCATTGTGCCGTGAGGCACTAAAGCGCCTCCGTACAATGGTTGTCGATAGTACGATTCGATTCAACGACAGGATGGATGGTCCAAGCGTGAGTCTCGGCAGCAAACTATCCAACGCAAAGGTCTCCTTTGCGATCTTTAAGCGCGACATCAAGCGATTGCTCGTGAACCCCGTCGCCCTGGTGGTTACTTTGGGCGTGTGCGTCATTCCCTCGCTGTATGCCTGGTACAACATCGTGGCTAACTGGGATCCGTACGGAAACACCCAGGGTATCAAGATTGCCATCGCCAACAACGATCGGGGCACCCAAAACGACTTGGTGGGCGAGCTCAACGCGGGCGACCAGGTCGTCGATCAGCTCAAGGAGAACGATCAGCTGGGCTGGACCTTCGTCGATTCGGCGGCCGACGCCAAGGAGGGCGTCGAGAGCGGTGAGTACTATGCGGCCATCGTAATCCCTAAGAACTTCTCGGATAACCTGGTCTCGATGCTCGACGGCAACTACCATCAGCCCAAGCTTACGTACTACGTCAATGAGAAGAAGAGTGCTATTGCGCCCAAGGTTACCGACACCGGTGCAAGCACCATCGAGGAGCAGATCAACTCGGAATTTGTCTCCACAGTGGGCGAGACCGTTGCCAGCATCGCCAAGGATGCCGGGGTCGATTTTAAGGATAAGACCGCCCAGGTTCAGGATTCGCTGACGAGTTCGGTGTCCGAGGCATCCGGTACCTTGGGTGAGGTGCGCGATTCGATTGGCGACATGAATGCCGCCATCGATAAGACGAGTGGCGCTATCGCCTCGGCTGATGCCGCGTTGGCGGGCCTGCAGGGTCAGACGCCCTCTCTAACGCAGGCAATCGCTCAGGGCAATGACCTGCTGGGCGAGGCGCGCGCTACGGCGGGCAACTCTGTCGCCTCGCTCTCCAAGGCACTCTCGGAAGGCAGCCTTGCGCTCACCAAGACGTCAGCCTCCGCGAACGCTGCGATTGGAAAGCTGACGGGCGCGGTCACATCTACGACTACCCGTATCGACAACTCGCTTGAGTCTCTCCAAGCGACGATCGACCACAATAAGGCCGTTATCGGGCACTTGGAAATTCTCGTCAATGACACGTCGACAGGTTCCAAGGAAATTGACGCGCGCATTGTATCGATCATCGATTTGCTCCGCGAGCAGAATGAAAAGCTTCAGAGCATCAAGGACGGTCTGTCTGCGCAGTCGAGCGCCATGGCGAATGACGCTGCGGCTGTCTCGGGTGCCAGCGACGCTATCAATAATGCAATTCAGACCGGTGCGACCAACCTTGGCCAGGCTCAGACGGACCTGGGTCAAAACGCGCTGCCGAAGGTCTCGAGCGCACTTGATTCGTTTGCCGCCGTCTCGGGTGATCTGACGGGAATCGTGTCTGGCCTCACGCCTACTATTGCAAGTGCGCGCGGTACACTTTCGCAACTCAACGCCACGCTCGGTCAGGCCAAGACCACGCTGTCCCAGACCGATGCCTCGCTTGCCAAGGTCCAGGACAAGCTCGCAACCGCCGCCAACGACATCGCGGCGCTACAGACCTCCGAGTCCATGGGCGAGCTGGCCGGCCTGATGGGCGTCGACGTCGATGATGTTGCAGACTTCATGGCATCTCCGGTCGAGCTGACCTCAAAGTCAATTTACCCGGTCAAGAGCTTTGGTTCGGGCATTGCCCCGTTCTATACCAATCTGGCGCTGTGGGTGGGCGGCTACGTGCTTATCGCCATCTACAAGCTCGAGGTCGACCGCGAAGGCATCGGCAGCTTTACCGCGCGTCAGGGCTACTTTGGCCGCTGGTTGCTCCTGGTGATCCTGGGCGCGTTGCAGGCCATCATCGTTACGGTAGGCGATCTGGTGATCGGCGTGCAGTGCGTCAGCCCGCTGCTGTTCGTGCTGGGCGGCATCGCCATCTCGTTCACCTACGTCAATATCATCTATGCGCTGTCCACCACGTTTAAGCATATCGGCAAGGCTATCGGCGTCATTCTGGTTATCGTGCAGATCCCGGGTTCGTCGGGCATGTACCCCATCGAGATGATGCCAGGCTTCTTCCAGTGGCTGCACCCGCTGCTGCCCTTTACCTACGGCATCAATCTGCTGCGCGAGACGGTCGGCGGCATGTATTCGTTCAACTACCTGTTTAACCTGTGCATTCTGGGCGTGTTCTTGATCGTGGCGCTCTTTATCGGCCTGCAGCTGCGTCCGCTGCTGCTCAACCTTAACCTGCTCTTTGATAAACAGCTTTCCACGACCGGTATGATGATTTGCGAGTCCAACGACCTGCCGCGCCAGCGCTACTCGCTGCGCACGGCCATGCGTGTCATGCTCGATTCCGATTCGTACCGTCGCGAACTGCTCGATCATGCGGTCGCCTTTGAACATCGCTACCCGTACTACATCAAGGGCGGTTTTGCCGCCGTGGTGGGCGTTCAGGTCCTGCTCTTTGTCCTGTCGACGGTTCTCGATATCGACAATAACGGCAAGATCATCCTGCTTGTCATTTGGATCATCTCGGTTATTGCCATCTGCGGCTGGCTTATCAATATCGAATATATCCGCGCGAGCCTCAATACCCAGATGCGCATCTCGGCGCTTTCGGATGAGGACCTGCGTCGCGAGATGCGCGAACACACGGCCGCCATTCCTGCCGCCCGCCACATGTTTGGCCTCAACGCCAGCGAGCGTGGTGCCAAGGGCGGCGATCAGTCCACGGGCCGCTTGCCGCATATCGGCTCGCACCATAAATCTCAGGGCAGCGACAGCACAGCCACAAATGATGGAGATACCACCGCGCTTGGCAAGCACTCCAAAGGAGGTGAGGCATAAATGAAGAACATCCTGCATCTGTTTAAGCGCGATGTCCAAAACGTGTCTCGCTCCGTGATCGGCTTGGTTGTCGTGATGGGCCTCATTATCGTACCGTGTCTGTACGCGTGGTTTAACATCGCCGGCAGCTGGGATCCGTACGGCAACACCGGCAATCTTAAGATCGCCGTGGTCAACACCGATGAGGGTTACGAGAGCGATTTGATCCCCGTCGAGGTTAACGTGGGCGAAAACGTGACCGCCACCCTACGCGGCAACGAGAGCTTCGATTGGGTTGTGCTCAACAATCGCGAAAAGGCTATCGAGGGCGTTAAGTCGGGCGCGTACTATGCTGCCGTCGTTATCCCCAAAACGTTTAGCTCCGACATGATGACGCTTTTCTCGACCGACGTGAAACACGCCGATATCGAGTTTTACGAGAACCAGAAGGCCAACGCCATCGCGCAGATCGTGACCGAGAAGGGTTCGAGCGCCGTTCAGAGCCAGGTTAACGAAACATTTACCGAGACCATTACGAGCATCGGTCTTAAAACCGTGTCCAGCCTGCTCGACTACATGAGCACCGACCAAGTAAGCAACTTTATCGCCAACCTGTCCTCGACGCTTGGCGATTCGGTCCAGGACTTGCAGGACATTCAGGCCAGCGCAACGTCACTTGCGGGCATTTTAAGCTCCATGGCCGATTCACTGACGTCGGCGGGCGGCATGCTCAAGCAGTCCGGATCGACCGAGGAGTCGGTGAAGCAGCTCATGCAGCATGCCGAGAGCGGTATTGCCGATTCCGAGCAAGCGCTCAAGTCCGCCAGCGATGCGATCGATGCTGCTATTGATGGGAGCGCAGGTTCGTTCGATAACGTTTCTACCGAGCTCGCAAAGGCATTCGACGCTGCAAACAAGCACGTCGATCTTACGGTGTCTCAGCTCAACGATGGCGCAGCGTCACTCAATAAACGTGCCGACGAGATTGATGGCACGGCGAATGAGCTCCGTAGTCTTGCTGGCCAGGTGAGTAACGATAAGCTCAAGGCAGGGCTTGAGGACGCGGCTGCCGAGCTTGATAAAACCGCGACGGAGTACCGCAACAATGCCAATGAGCTGACGAATATCGCGACGTCGCTCACGAAGAGTATGGCAGAGGTTAACAAATCGCGTGCCGAGGTCGATCAGGCAATCGCGGATGCCAAGGCTGGTATCTCGGGCGCCAAGATTGACTACGACTCTACGTTTTCGGTCAAGGCCAAAGAACTCAAGAAGACTATTTCGGGCGTTTTGGACTCGCTTGATGGCATCTCGGGCGACCTGGATAGCGCCGTAGACGGCCTGACCGCTGCTTCCGGTTCGCTGGCAAAGGGCCTCTCCAAGGCTGCAAAGCTGGTCAACAAGGCTTCCGATCAGCTGGGCGAGGCGTCGGACAAGATCAGCGCGTTTAAGGACGAGCTCGACGGCGCCTTGATGTCGGATGACCTCGCTACGATCAAGACGATGATCGGCAATGATCCCGAGGGTCTGGCCGTGTCGCTTTCCGGCCCCGTCGCGCTCGACCGCAAGCCGGTCTATCCGATCCGCAACTACGGTTCGGCCATGGCACCGTTCTACACGATTCTGTCGCTCTGGGTCGGCTCGATCGTGCTGGCGGCCATGATGAAGGTGTCGGTTGACGACGAACTCATCAATGAGTTAATCCCCGTGCGCTTGCACGAGATCTACCTGGGCCGCTACCTGTTCTTTGGCGGTCTGGCCCTGCTGCAGGCAACGCTCGTGTGCGCGGGCGACATCCTGTTCTTTGGCATCCAGTGCGACGACCCGCTGCAGTTTGTGCTGGCGGGCTGGGTCGCGAGTCTCGTGTTCTCCAATATCGTCTACACGCTTACGGTTTCGTTTGGCGATATCGGCAAGGCGCTCGCCGTCGTGCTGCTGGTCATGCAGGTCGGCGGTTCGGGCGGCACGTTCCCCATCGAGATGACCGGCCCCGTGTTCCAGGCGATCTATCCGTTCCTACCGTTCACCCACGGCATCAACGCCATGCATGCCGCCATGGCCGGTGCCTACCATATGGAGTACTGGATTGAGCTGGGCATCTTGGCAAGCTATCTGATCCCGTCGCTGGCCCTGGGCGTCGTCTTCCGCCGCCCGGTCATCAAAGCCAACGACTGGATCATCGAAAAGCTGGAATCGACCAAATTGATTTAATACAGCAACGTAAACGCCGTCGGAACATCGAGGTTATTCAAGTCGGTACTTTAGTGGGCTGGATTGCGATGCAACGCCGGTTGTTGCTACAGTAGCGGGGCGTGCCGGGGGTCCGGTGCGCCCCGTTTTTATTTGACCATGAGGCGGCACGCAGCCATACGCGTGCGGACACCACGCCCAGATTGAGTGTGAGGATGTTCCATGGCCCAATACGCTGCCAGCGAAATCGAAAACATGCCCGATAGCCCTGTGGCCCGTGAGGATTTGGGCGCGGGCGGTATTCCCCGGGGCGCCGGCGCACGCTCTCCGCTGTTCTGGAAGGTTCTGCTACTTTCGGTGGCAGTCGTCTGGGGCTACTCCTTTACGACCATGAAGGACGCGCTCGACACCATTCCGGTGTTTGAACTGCTCTACGTGCGCTTTCTGCCTGCAGCGTTGGTCATGTTTGCCGTCTTCCACAAGCGCATCACTGCACATTTCAACGCTCGCAATCTGATCGTTGGCCTGAGTATGGGCGTGCTCATGTGGGCGGCCTATGCGTTGCAGACGGTCGGTCTGGCATATACTACGGCGGGCAAGAATGCTTTTTTGACGGGCACGTATTGCATCCTCGTGCCGTTCGCGAGCTATTTTCTGAGCGGAGAAAAACTCACCCGCTATAACCTGGGCGCGGCACTGCTGTGCTTGGCGGGCATTGGCTTGGTGGCGCTCGATAGCGTCGAGTTCAACATCGGTGACGTCATTACGCTGGCAGGCGCGGTCTTCTTCGCCATCCAGATGGCGGTGACCGCCAAGTACGGTCGCAAAATGGACATCAACGTTATCACGTTTTGGATGTTTGTGGGCAACGGCGTGCTGAGCCTGGTCTCGTCGCTGCTATTCGAGACCCAGGCGCCTCTGTCCGTGTGGACGCCGAACTTTATCGGTGTGATGGCGTTTCTCTCGGTGGGCTGCACATGCGTGGCTCTGCTCATCCAAAACGTCGGCCTGGCGCATGTCCCGGCTTCGACGGGCTCGCTGCTCCTTTCGATGGAGTCGCCTTCGGGCGTGTTGTTTTCGGTGCTGCTGATGGGGGAGGCGCTCACCTCGCGTCTGCTCGCCGGCTTCGTGCTTATCTTCCTGTCGATTATCTTGAGTGAGACTCACTTCGATTTTTTGCGCAAAAAGCCGCGCCCGCAATTGTAAACAACTTGTTGCGCCGCCCTCCCGGGGCGGCATTTTTTATGCGTCGCCCTTAAAGTTGTACCTTGCACTTTATGCTATCAAAGTGCTTGCTGCAAAAACGTTACTGGAGGGCATCTATGGCACCAGCTTTGTCCGATTTTCAACCGCAACCAGCGCCCAAGGCTACCGCAGCGGCGCAGGCCGCTATCGGTGACGGTCTTGTTGCCGAGGCTCAAGCTTTTGCAGACAAGCTTGCTGCGTGGCGCCACGACCTGCACCAGACGCCCGAGTTGGGTAATCGCCTTCCGCAAACCTCCGCGTATATCCAGGCACGTCTGACCGAGATGGGCATCCCGTTTGCCACCCTCGTCGACGGCTCCTGTGTTGTGGGCCTCATCGGTGCCGGTGCGGCCGTGGCGGCCCAGGGCAACGGTACGTGCACGGACGATCAGGCCGGCACGGTCATCATGTTGCGCGGTGACATGGATGCCCTTCCCGTCGCGGAAGAGTCGGGCGAGCCTTTCGCCTCTGTCAACGGCTGCATGCATGCTTGCGGCCACGATATGCATGCGACGGCCCTGCTTGGTGCCGCCCGCCTGCTCAAGGCTCGCGAGGCCGAGCTTGCCGATGCCAATGCCACGGTTAAGCTGCTGTTCCAGCCGGGCGAGGAGTGCAACCCGGGCGGAGCCTCGCTGGTGCTGGCCGAAAAGCCGTTCGAGGGCTACGACGTGCGGGCCGTCGTCGGCGAGCACGTCGAACCGCAGCTGG
>URYA01000023.1 GCA_900551975.1 uncultured Collinsella sp.
CGGGACTCATCGGCAGCCTTGCGGCCAACCTCGGGGTTGGCGCCGGCGCCCAGGCCGCGGGTAAGGTCGGTGCCGATGTGCACCTTGATATCGGCATCAGAGATCGCGAGTGCCTGAGCATCGGTGTTGATGGCAACAAACTCGACGCCGCGGATGCCCTCTTCGATCATTCGATTGACCGCGTTGGTACCGCCGCCGCCGACGCCGACCACCTTAATGACGGCAAGGTAGTTGTTGATCTCTGTCTCGTGCATGTCGGTCCTCCGAACAAAGGTTATAGCCATAGCATGGGTCGACCCCTGCGCACATTAACCTTCAGGTTGAAAGTAAATGCAAAGGTAAACCGTATTATGTTTGCACATTATGAACGTATCAGTCAAATAATTGACCGTGAAAACCAAACAAACCAGATAAACGGCGTGGTATGGCCCCTCAACAAAGTAACAACCAGCGCTACGAGGTCGGAGCATTCCTAAATGTGTAGTTGCCCGGAGAGCGCACATTGATATACGTTACGCCCTCTACCTGCGAAAGCAACTTGGTGACTACGCGTTCTTTCTTGGCGATATCGTTCGAATCGCCCAGCGACACCTCAATGCCGTTATTGAGGTTTGCCGAGATGGCTTCGACCGAAGGCGTGGAAATATCCTTGACTTGTCCCAAGAACTCGCTCGAAAAACCACGCGCATAATCCAGGCCGGCCTTAACGGCTTTGGAGTTCACCGCCTGGCCGGAAACCGGAGCGACATCCGCCGAGACATCAGTCAACAGCACCGCGCCATAATGCTTAGCGAGCGCCAGCGCGGCATCGATTCCGGTCAAGGTATTTGAGCCCTGCCCTGTCGTGATGACGTTGCCCTGGTCGTCCACTTCGACCGACGTCGACAGTGGGGCGATCCAGGTGTCATCATCCCCGATGGCCCAGGCAAGGTCATCGGAGCTGATATAGGCAATTGCGATGACCTTGCGCTCCATAGGCGTAATGATGAGCGTATGCGGGAACTGACGCTGGACATCCACGCCCGAAACCCACGGGTTCTGCTTGAGATCCTCGGTAATCTGGTCGGGATCGACGTTAAAAAGCGACGTTCCCTCGGGCAAATCGATCAGCTGGATAGCATCGTGCTTCGTCACATGCTCGCTGCCTTGAATCTGAATATCAGTGGCGGTAAACAATCCAGAGTTAATCACCACGATGGCAACGACGACGAGCACGGCCAAGACGGCCAGAACGCCGCCCACGATTTTGCCTTTGCCTGTAACGACAGAAGCGGCGTCTGATGTTTTATTTGCCATCGCCCCAAGTGAAGACAACGGGTTGACGCCTTTTTTACTCGAAGGCTTCTTGGCGGTAGCCGGCACCGATGTCAGCGAGCGCGGTTTCGATGCGCCCAGCGTGCGACCCGGACGCGGCGCTTTAGTTCCCGTCGAGGGCTTAGGAGTTGCCATGGGACGGGCAGGCTTGGCGCCCATAACAGGCTTTGACGTCACCGAGGGACGCGAGGACTTTTTTGCGGCCGGACGATTACCGAGCTGCGAGCCGACGACCGGACGACTGGTCTGTCGAGCATGCCCGACAGACTTAGAGTGCGCGACGGTATTGCGTTGAGGTTTGGCAGGCGCGCCGGAACGCCCTCCGGCGCGGCGGAAGGTGGGTTTCGATGCTCTAGAAGCCGAGGAATTTAACTTCCGGTCTGAGCTCGATGCCATACGCCTCCCTCACCTTTCCGTGCACATGTCTGATAACCGCGGCAACGTCATCGGCCGAGGCAGTTCCGTTATTAACGATAAAATTAGCGTGAACGGGCGAAACTTCCGCGCCGCCAATCGAAAAACCCTTTAATCCACAATCCTCGATAAGCTTGCCCACACTCGCATCGGGCGGGTTACGAAAGACCGACCCGCAGGATGCGCGACCCATGGGCTGCGTACGCTTGCGCCTCGTCAGGTACCGTTCCATGCGCTCGCGAATGTCGGCCTTGGGCGCCGGTTTAAGCTTGAGCACGCACTCGAGGATGATCTCATTGCGGGGAAGGCTACATTCGCGGTAGCCCCAAGTGATCTCGGACCCCGCATAATGCTTGATACCGGATGCCGGGTCAAACGTTACGACATCCTCAACCAGCGGGCCAATCCACTCGGTCCGTGTGCCGGCATTCATAGATATCGCACCGCCGACCGAACCAGGGATGCCAACGGCAAACTCAAGGCCCGAGAGGCTACGCGACAGGGCATCGTTGACCAGGCGCGCGAACATCACGCCCGCACCGACCGTCAGCGTACAACCGTCATCGGCAACAACCGTGCGCTGAAACTCACGTCCGAGCGAAATGACGGCGCCGCGATAACCGCCATCGGCAACCAGCAGATTGGAGCCCTTGCCGATGATGACCCACGGCACCTGCTCGCGATCGAGCACCGCCACGGCGCGGCGAAGGGCATGATAGCTATGGCACGTCACAAAGAGGTCGGCCTTGCCGCCGATACGATAGCTCGTATGACGCGCAAGGCGCTCGTCCTCGATCACATCCGTGTCGATCATGCCCGAGAGCGCCATGACGGCGTTAAACAGACCCATTAGACTTAAGCGTCTTTCTTGGCAGTCAGATACTCAATGAACTCGGGACCGACGGTCGTAACGTCACCGGCACCCATAGTGAGCAGCAGGTCGCCCTCGCCCACCATCTGCTCGAGCTCCTGATTGAGCTCAAGACGGCTGGAACAGTACACGACCTCCTTGCCAGGATGCTTGGCGCGCACGGTATCGGCGAGCATCTTAGAGGTGACACCCGGAATGGGCATCTCGCCAGCCGAGAACACATCAATCAGCAGCAGTTTATCGGCATTGGCAAATGCATCGGCAAAGTCGTCGCACAGGGCCTGCAGGCGCGAATAGCGGTGCGGCTGGAACACAACGTCGACGTGCTTGTAGCCCAGCGACGAAGCGGCAGCAAGCGTCGCCTTGATCTCGGTGGGGTGATGGCCGTAATCATCGACCACGGTGATGCCATCGATATCGCCCACGTGGGTAAAGCGACGGCGGACGCCCTCAAAGCTCGAGAGCGCCTTGGCGGCGGCGTCGATGTCAAGGCCCAGGACATGGGCGACGGTGAGCACCGCCGTGGCGTTGAGCATGTTGTGGCGACCGGGATTGCTCTTGATCTCCACAGCGTGCTCAGTGCCGTCCTCAAAGCGAACGATAAAGTCGCTCTGGATGCCCTTGACATCCGGGTGCATGCAGACGATGTCGTTGCTCTCGGCAAAGCCGTAGGAAAGCACGTGACGGCCCGTCGACTTGGCGAGCTCGACCAGATGCGGGTCCTCACCGCAGACGATGACGGTGCCGTCCTCGCCCACCAGGCTCATGAATTTGGCGAAAGTCGCCTCGATCTCCTCGATACCCGAGTAGTGATCGAGGTGGTCGGCCTCGACGTTGGTCACAATGACTACGTTGGGGTTCAGGAACAGAAAGGAACTGTCGGACTCGTCGGCCTCGGCGACAAAGTAGTCGCCCGAGCCGTTCTTGCCGTTCGTGTCATAGCCCTCAACGATGCCACCGATCAGGAAGCTCGGATCCAGACCCATGCGGTCGAGCATGGTGGCGCACATCGAAGACGTGGTGGTCTTGCCGTGCGTGCCGGCAACAGCGACGGTAGTGTAGCCGTGGCCCAAGGCAGAGAGCATCTTGGCACGGGGCCACACGGGAATACCAAGCTCGCGAGCGCGCACGAGTTCAGGGTTGGACTCCGGAATAGCGGTGGAGACAACAACCACGTCGGGCTTGACCTCGTCGATCGTGGCGGCCTCATGGCCCACATGCACCTTCACACCAGCGCGGGTAAGCTGGCGGATATAGCGTGACGTCTTAAGGTCGGAGCCGGTAACGGCATAACCGCGCTCGTGCAGAACGAGGGCGATGCCGCTCATGCCGGCGCCGCCGATACCGATAAAGTGGGCGCTCTTAAACTCGGGCGCGGAGGTTGCAGTCTGGGAATCAGCCATGTGCTCGTGTACTCCTTGCGTAAACACTGCCTGTAACCCGTTAACTGTACCGCACCTACCGCATCAGCGCGAGGGCGACCGACGATATCCCGTCTAACTAACGCAAACCCTCTACCGCATCCGCCAGAAGAGCGGCGGCCCCATCCTGAGCCAGACCACGCGCCGCCTGACGCATGGCGTCGCGCGCCGCCGCGTCATCGACCAGGTGCAGCAGTTCATCGGCAAAGGCAGAACCGTCGATATCGGCATCGGCGCAGAGCACGCCGGCCCCGGCGTCGACCAGATAACGGGCATTGGTGGTTTGGTGGTCGGCCGTCGCATGCGGATACGGCACGAGCACCGAAGGCACGGCGAGCGCAGCGATCTCGGCCACGCTCGATGCGCCCGAACGCGAGAGCACCAAATCGGCAGCAGCCAGCATATCGCCCATGTTGTCGATGTAAGGCTGGACGCGGTAACGCTTCGCCTCCTCGGGCGTCAGCGCCAAAGCGCGCTCGGTCTCCTCAAAGCCGTCGGCACCCGTCGAATGCAACACATAGAGGTTCTTGCGCGAAAGCAGCTCGTTTTTGAGCGAAACCACGCGCTCGTTGAGGTGCTGGGCGCCAAGTGAACCGCCAAAGACGAGCAGCAGCGTAGCGTCCTCGGGAACGCCAAGTGCCTTGCGGCCGCAAGCGCGATCGCCCTCGATCACCGAGCGACGTACGGGGTTGCCGGTCATGAGCACGTGGTCAGGGTCACCTTCGCGCTCAAAGACCGAACGCGCTGCCGGCACCGAGATGCACACGCGGGCGGCGTGGGAGTTCATCATCTTGTTGGCCAGGCCCGGAACAGAGTTCTGCTCATGCAGCAGATACGGAACGCCCGCGCCCTTGCACCACCCCAGCAGCGGAACCTCGACATAGGCACCAAAACCAATGGCGGCATCGGGCTTGCCGACCTTTGAGAAATGACTGGCGAGCGCACGCTTGGCTTTGTTGACACGCCACAGCGAGGTCAGCGCTGTCCAAGGACGGGAGCGGTCGAAGCCCGTGACCGTAATGGGCACAAAATCAAACCCAGCCTCGGGGACCAGACGACCCTCGAGCTTGCGCGACTGGCCCACGAACACAACGTGGTGGCCACGGTCACGCAGCTCTTCGGCCAAGGCGAGCGCGGGGTTGATGTGCCCTGCCGTGCCGCCGGCTGCAATAGCAACGGTCATTTTATCGGTCATGGTAGTCCCTTCGTACACGCGGTCCCTGGTCGTCGGTACGCAGACGTGCCGACGGGTCCGAGTTCAAATCGATTCGATTATATCCGCCGCCCGCATTGCGAGGAGTGGGGCGCTGAGGACGACCTTGCGGCGCCGTTCGCTGACGCGGGCGGGCTGCCGGCTCGGTCGCAGAGCCATCCAGGACGGTAAAGCCGCTACGCGAAGGTCGTTCGCCGCGCACGTGGGGCACGCCGGCGGTGCTCTCATCCATAACGGCAAAGCTCTCGCGGCGACGGTCGTACTCATCGCGACGGGCGCTCTCGTACGAAACGCGCAGGATCAACCCGGCAAGCATAAGCGACACAATAATCGACGAACCGCCGTAGCTAATAAACGGCAACGGTTTGCCCGTCATGGGAAACACGTTGAGGATGCCCAACGCGTTTATCAAAAACTGCACCGCGAGAATGACCGCGGAGCCAGACGCCATAAGCGCGCCCCGACGATCGGTCGCCTGCTCGGCAATGCGAAACGCCGAGTAGATCAGCATCGCAAACACCAAGAAGAACAGCACGGTTCCGACAAAACCGACTTCCTCGCCAATGATGGCCAGGATGTAGTCGTTGTGCGCCTCGGGCAGATACGAGTACTTCATGGTTGAGTTGCCGATGCCACGGCCGAACAGACCGCCCGAGGCAAAGGCCATGATGGCAAGTGTGGCCTGATAGCCGTCACCATACTCGTCGGCCCAAGGGTTCAAGGCAACCTGAATACGCACCATACGGTACGGCTCTGCGACAAGTGCAATCACGATCACGAGAATGCCGAAGATTAGCACGCCGATGATAAATCTGGGGTCGAGACCCGCAAACAACGCCATGCACATGAGGGTCAACAGGATGATCAGGACAGTACCGAAATCGGGCTGGATAAAGATCAGAAAGAGCGAAATGCCCAGGTAGATGCCCATCTTGCGAAGGAATTCGTTGATGTCGCCACCGGGCGAAAAGAAGCGATCAAGCAGGATGGCCGAATACGCAATGGCAAATGGCTTTAAAAACTCGGAAGGCTGGAACTGAATACCGGCGATGTTGAGCCAGCGCGTGGCGCCACGACTGCCGCTGCCCACCAAGAACACCAGAAGCAGTAGCCCCATCATGCCGATAAGGAAGATCCTGAGCACATCCTCCCCAAACCAGCTGTCCGGCAAAACGCGCACGATGGCAATCAGCGCCAGAACACCGACCACGGCAAACGCGGCCTGTCGACCCAGAAAAAACGTCGCCGAGCCATTCTCGTGCAGCGCCTCGACCGAAGACGCCGAGTACACCATCAGCAGGCCAAAGCACACCAAGGTAAACAGGCAGGCCATGAATATCAGACGCGGGCGCATGATACGGGCGGGAACACCGGCAATATAGCGTTCGCTAAACGACTGCCCGCCGCGGCTGGAACGCGGTGTGATGCGACGTGAGGAAGCACGGTCCGAGTCGGGCCTCCTCATACCTTGTCGGGGGCTCTCCTCTCTCACCGCAACCCCTATTCCATTTGTGATTTCGCTGTAGCGGCAAGCTGAGCCACGTAGTCCTTAAACACGCGGCCGCGCTCCTCATAGCCCGAGAACTCATCGAACGAAGAGCAGGCAGGAGAAAGTAAGATCACGTCACCACGACTCGAAAGCGAACGGGCAACGTCCACGGCGTCGCGCAGGTCATCCGCCTGGGCGATATCCACATCGCCATCGACATCGGCCTCGTCCATAGCGGCGGTGAAGCGCTCGCGCGCATCGCCAAAGCAGACGACCGAGCGCACGTTGTCCATAACGACGCGCGCGAAGTCCGTGAGCGGCGTGCCCTTATCGTGGCCGCCGAGCAGCAAGATCACGTCGTCATCGGGAAATGCCGTCAGTGCCTTCTCGCCCGCATCGGTGTTGGTCGCCTTGGAATCGTTGACGTAGCGCACGCCGTCAATCTCGCCACACGGCTCCACGCGGTGCTCGAGCGGCTGGAACGAGGCAAGACCGCGGCAGACACCGTCGACATCGGCACCGACCGCCAAGGCAGCCGTGGCAGCGCACAGGGCATTGATAACATTGTGATGGCCCGAGATCTTAAGCTCGGATATAGCGATGAGCGGGGTCTCGACACCCTTTAGACGCACGATCATCTTGCCATCGCGCACAAAGGCGGCATCCTCGCCCTCAGGCTCGTCAAAGGCAACCTTGCAGATGCGACGACCCGGCGTGTAGATGTACTCATCGAACTCGTGAATGCCGGCGTCTTCGACGTCGACAACCACCAGATCGTCATCGACCATATTGTCAAACAGTTTGATCTTGGCAAGCGCATAGTTCTTATGGCTCTTATGCCAGCCCAAGTGGTCGGGAGTGATGTTGAGCAGCACCGCCACGCGGGGGTGGAGCTCGGTTGTCGTAGCAATCTGATAGCTCGAGAGCTCAGCCACAAACCACTCGTTGTGGGCTCGGCCGTCAATCTCGTTGACCGGCGGCTCGCCGATGTTGCCGACAGCAACGCCGGCAGCCTTGAGCAGATAATCAGTCAGCGACGTGGTGGTCGTCTTGCCGTTGGTGCCCGTGATGGCAATCCAGTTATCGGGCGACAGGCGATAGGCAAACTCGGGCTCACCCATAATCTGGGCGGCATGCTCGCGCCCGGCCTTAAAGAAGCCCGAGAACTCCGAGATGCCCGGGCACGTCACGCATACGTCATAGGCGCCCTCGACCTGTTCGGTCCCATAGACAAACGACGCACCAGCAGCCTCGAGCGCACGCGTGGCGTCATTGGGCTCAGAGGTGCCGCCGCCATACACGGTAACGGCGCTTACGCGCTCGGGATGTGCCAGCGCCCAGCGGGCGACATCGAGACCGGATTTGCCCTGACCCAAAACGAGCAGGCTAAAGACATCAGCAAGAGGCATGAAAGACCACTATCCCAACTGGAAGAACAGGGCAAGGCCAACGGCACCAAAGGCTGCAGCGATAATCCAAAAACGGATGACGACCTTGGTCTCGGCCCAGCCCTTCTTTTCGAAATGATGATGGATGGGCGCCATAAGGAAGACGCGCTTGTGCGTAAAGTGGAAGTAGACAACCTGAATCATGACCGACAGGGTCTCAACGATAAACAGGCCGCCGATGATGAGGGAGACGACCTCGGTGTTGGTCATGATGGACGTGCAGGCAAACGCGGCGCCCAGGGCGAGCGAGCCGGTATCGCCCATAAAGATGCTCGCCGGATAGCAGTTGAACCACAGAAAGCCCAAGCAGGCACCGGCACACGCGGTGCAGAAGATGGACAGGTTCACGTCTCCGTGCAAAAACGCCATGGCAGCCATGGCAAGCATGGCAATCATAGAGGTGCCGCCAGCAAGACCGTCAAGGCCATCGGTCAGGTTCACGGCATTAGAAAGACCGGCGATCATCAGCCAGCAAAAGACAATGTAGAGCCACGGGAACGAAAGGCCGCAGATGGTGGTCGAAAGAACACCGAGGTCAATCGTCAGGCCGCCGGGAAAACGAATCTCGGGGGCGACGCCGCACCAGTTAACGGCAAGTACCGTAAAGGTGACACAGATAATGGTTAGGCCGATCATCTTGGCATGGGGCGTCAGACCGAGCGAGCGCCCATGCGTAACGGAGGTCAGGTCGTCGATCAGGCCCAGCACGCCGGTCGCCAACGTGGCGAGCAGCACGAGCACGAGCTCGGTGGTGAGCTTGCCCATCAGCAGGCAGGTCAGCGAGATCGCGACGAGGATGACAACGCCACCCATGGTGGGCGTTCCCTGCTTAACCAAATGACGCTTGGGGCCGTCGGCACGAACCTGCTGGCCGATACCCTCGACCTTGAGCAGCTTGATCCACCACGGCATGAGCAGCAGCGCAATGGCGGCGATGCCAAGCCCCAAAAAAGCCTGATACGTTGGATACGAGGGATTGCCGAACATGGGCTAGCACACACCTTCCACAAAGCGGTCGAGCTCAACAAAGCGGGAACCCTTGACCAGTACAACATCATGTTTTTCAAGCGCGCCGCCCATGCGGTCGAGCACCTGCTGATAATCGGAGAACACCTGGATGCGGTCCTCGTCCATACCCATCATGCGCGCGGCATCGGCCATAAGCTGGGCCAGCTCACCACCCACGCACGCCAGCATGTCGAGCTTCTTGGCGGCGGCATAGGCGCCCACGAGCTCATGCATGCGAGGAGCCTCATCGCCCATCTCGCCCATCTCGCCCAGGATCGCCATGCGAGACCCCGTGCACGAAAGCGAGCACAGCAGGTCGAGACCGGCTGCCATCGATTCGGCGCTGGCGTTATAGGAGTCATCGATGATGCGTGCACCGCTCTTGGCGCGCTTGATCTCCTGGCGGTGCCCGGTAATCGTGAGGCCCCTAAAGGCAGCATCGATCTGCTCGGGCGTCACGCCCAGGCGATAGGCAACCGCGGCGGCCTTAACGGCATTTGGAACGGACTGCACGCCGGGAATGGCAAGCATGGTATCGATTGTCTCGCCCTGACCAAAATCGAGCGTAAAGACCGGACGGCCCTCGTCGTCAACTCGAACGTCGCGGGCACGGACCTCATCATCGTCCGAGACGCCGGCCAGCATCACGTCGATACCAGCAGGCTGGGCGAACGTATCGCGAATGAACGGCGTAAAGTCGTCCTCGCCGCCCAAAACCAGCAGCGGCAAGAAGTCGCCAGCGGCGCACATACCCTGGACAATCTCGGCCTTAGCGCGGGCGATGTTCTCGCGGCTACCCAAAATGCCGATATGAGAGGTGCCGATCTTGCTCACGATGGCAAGGTTGGGATTGGCGGACTGGGACAGGCGCTCGATCTCGTGGAAATGGTTCATGCCCATCTCGAGCACCAGGACCTCGGTATCGGCCGGAGCGGAAAGCACCGTGAGCGGCATGCCGATCAGGTTATTGAAATTGCCCTTGGTGGCCCAGACACGATAGCGCTTGGCGAGCACAGCGGCGAGCACGTCCTTGGTCGTCGTCTTGCCGATGGAACCGGTAATGCCAACGACCAGGCAGCCAAGCTCCAGACGGTACGCGTGCGCCAAACGCAGCAGAAACTCCTCGGGATCATCGGTCAGCAAGATGGCACAGCCCTTGTCCTGCGCCAGCGAGACCAGCTCGGCCTCGGGCTCACGCGTCATCACGACGGCGCCGGCACCCGACTGGACGGCACGGGAAGCAAAATCATTGCCGTCGACATTTTCACCGGGAAAGGCGACGAAAATCGTCCCTTCCTCGACCTGGCGCGAGTCGATAACGCACCCGCGGCATACCCGATCGGCTTCTCCCGTCACGGTTCGGGCCCCTGTTGCGGCCGCGAGGTTGTTGACGGCGATCTCTATCATTGCAGCTCCCCTGTAAACCTAATAATGCTATCGGCGTATTGTATCCCAGCGCCGCACATGCGTGGTGCAGGGCATGTGAACACCCTCATATGGGACAACAAACCACGCCCCAAAGATTGTAACCCCCTACTTCGTGTGCGGGATACCCAGCACGTCGAGCGCGTTGGCCATAATGGACTGGAACGGCACCGCAGCGGCATCTGAGCCGCTCGGCGTTCCGTCGAGCGTGATATAGCACAGCACCTTGGGCAATTGTGCCGGTGCAAAGCCCATAAAGGACGACATGTAGTTCTCCTTGAGGTAACCGCCGTTCTCGTCGGCTCGTTCTTACCCGCCACGTCATAGCCGTCAACCGCGCCGCCAATGCCCGTTCCCTCTGACACGACCGTCTGCATGCACGATGTCGCCTGGGATGCGGCGTCCTCCGAAATCGCGCGCTCGCCTTCGCCCCAGTCCTTCTCGTCGCCTTTGCTGGACTTATAGAAGTGCGGGGTCATCATCACGCCGCCGTTGGCGATGCCGCCCACGGCACGTGCGATCTCAATCGGCGAGACAGACAGCGCCTGTCCAAAACTCATCGATCCCAGCGTGGCGCCGTCATACTGGTCACGCTCCTTGACGATGCCCAGGCTCTCGCCCGGAAAATCGACACCCGAGCTGTGACCGATGCCCCACTTGTCCACATAGGCGGCAAAGTCGTCGGCACCGATCTTGCGCCCCACCAGGACAAAGCCCACGTTGGACGAACGGCGCATCATCTCGCGCACATCCATGGTCATGGCATAGTCGCGCTTGTCGGCATCGGTGACGGTATCGTCACCCACCTTGATGCTCGCCGGCACCTCAAACGACGTACTCGATCGCACGACGCCCAAGTCGAAGCCGGCGCCCGCCACGAGCGTCTTAAAGACCGAGCCGGGCTCGTAGGCATCGGTGACCAAGCGCAGGTTCATATCCTCGGTCTTGGCGTTCTCTAGATCGGTCTGGTCGTAGGTCGGGTACGAGCAGGCGGCGAGAATTTCACCAGTCGTGGGGTCGGTGACCAAAGCCGAGCCGTTCTTGGCCTTTGTCTTCTCGACAGCCTCCGCCAGGGCATCCTCGGCCGCTCGCTGGATATTGACGTCGAGCGTCGTCACGATATCAACGCCGTCGACCGCAGCCACCTTTTCATAGGCACCGCCGGCGATATAGCTGCCGTCTCTCGCGCGCTCGCGCACGAGAGAACCGTTCGTGCCGGTCAGAAGCTTGTTGTATTGCTTTTCGAGACCCGTCAAGCCGTCGTTGTCTACATTCACTACACCCAGCACCTGCGATGCCAGATTGCCGTATGGATATACGCGCTTCATGGCCTGCTCAAAAAGCACGCCGGGCAGGTTCTTCTTCTCCAGCGCCGCAGCATCGTCTTCGTCCACCTGGCGCTTGATATACACCCAGGTTCCATCGGACTCAACGAGCTTACGGCAGGTCTTTTTATCGATTCCAGTTGCCTTGACCAGCGCCGACACCGTTTTGTCAACGTCCTCGACAAGCTGCGGGTTCACGGCGATGTTGCGACATTCGACCGACGACGCCAGCACGTTACCGTTGCGGTCGTAGATGGTGCCACGTTTGGCATAGAGGGTCTGCGCAAGCAGGCGGCGCGCATCGGCACGCTCGCGCAGTTTATCGGCTTCGACAATTTGATAGTCGGCAAGGCGAAAGACGCCCAAGCCCAAGCCAAGCCCGATGAGGCCCATGACGGCTTTGCGGCGAGGCAGAGGCGCGCCTGTGAGCCATTCGGTCGACGAACTCTTGCGCGACCTGGTGTTATGCACTTGAGGGCCGCCCGAGCCGCGAAGTCGCGACGCCGGGTCGTTGCCACGGGACTGCCCGGCGTTGTAAGATTGCCGACCCGTTCCTTGATAACCAGAACGTCCCCGCGACGAGGGACGTCCAGAACCGCGGCCCCCATCGGAACCGCGGCGATAGTCATTTGTCATACTCAGCTACCGTCTTGCTACTGAGCGGTCGCGGTCGCGTTGGCGCCCGCGGCTGCATCCTGCGAAAAGTCAAGTGTAACGCTCTCGCTGGGCTCCACCATGCCATAAGCGCCCGCAAGGTCGCGAATGCGCGTGTCGGCACCATAGACCGAATGCATGACCTCCAAGTCGGAGCTCTCATCGGTCGCCTTTTCGAGCGTGTTGGTAAGCTCGGCGTTGCTGTTGAGCACCTGGGCCGTAACGCCGGCGAGCGCCACGCGGGCGACGCCAATCGTCATGAAGATAGCCGCAATGATGCAAAACGTTTTAAGAACGCTCATGAAAACCGGGCTTACCGCCTGGTTTGCCTGACGGCCCGCGCCCGTGTAGACATCAAAGCGCGGCGTGCGCTGCTCACGGGGAGCAACGGGGGCCTGCGGCGTCTCACGATAGGCGGGCATGGCGTTCATATCATAGGCGAGTGCTGCGCTTGAAGTGTTGTAGCCCATGATATGCCGCCTCCCATCCCGAGTACGTTGGTAGTGTGTTTAAGCTTCGTTTATGGTGCGAGCGGGAGGTCCAATATCGCGCGGTCGCGCCTACAGACGCTGCGCCACGCGGATTTTGGCTGATCTCGCCCGAGGGTTGCGCTCAACCTCATCAGGCTGGGCAACCAAGGGTTTGCGGGTGATGACCTTGAGTATCGGCACGTTGCCGCACACGCACACCGGAATCTCCGGCGGACACGTGCACCCCTGGCTCATCTCCTTAAAGTGGTTCTTTACGATACGGTCCTCGAGCGAGTGATACGAGATGACGCAGATACGTCCGCCCGGGTTGAGCCACCTGGTGGCGGCATCAAGCCCTCGTTCGAGCACATCGAGCTCGTGATTGACCTCGATGCGAATGGCCTGGAAACTTTTCTTGGCCGGGTGTCCGCCATGCCGACGAGCGGCAGCCGGGATACCCGCCTTGATGATCTCGACAAATTGGCCGGTGGTTTCGATCGGTTCTTGCTCGCGGCGGCGCACGATCTCGCGCGCGATCTGCGAGGCGAACTTCTCTTCGCCGTAGACGCGTAGAATCCGGGCGAGGTCGTGTTCGTTATAGGTGTTGATGACCTCAGCTGCGTTTAAGGTGTTATTACCCGGATCCATCCGCATGTCCAATGGGGCGTCCTCGTTATACGAAAAGCCCCTGCCAGGGATATCGAGTTGCGGTGACGAAACGCCCAAATCGAACAGGAAGCCATCGACCCCGGGCACCTCGGCCGAGCAAAGCAGCTCGTCCAAGTCGCCGAAGTTGCCCTTCAGCAGCTGGTGCGGAACGCCGGGAACCTCGCGGTCCAGACGGGCGCCAGCGGCCTCGAGGGCCATGTCGTCCTGATCGACGCCGAGCAAAAGGCCCGTCTCCCCCACCTGCGCGGCCATCTTTACCGAATGGCCGGCACCGCCAAGGGTGCAATCGCAGACAACGGAGCCGCTCTTTAGCCGCAGCGACTCAAGCACTTCGCCGAGCATGACAGGTTCATGCCGATATTCTTGTGTCAAGATCCCACGCTCCATCCGTTACCCGTGCCTTGCCCTTACGAGAAGAAGAGGTCCAGCAGGGCCTCATCGTCATCGTCCTCATCGGCCGCGGCGCGATCCCAAACCTCAAGGTGGTCGTAGTTGCCCACAACCGTGACCTCGCGGTCGAGGTTCGCCTGCTTGCGGAGAGACTCGGAAAGACCGATACGACCGGCGCTGTCCACGTCCATCGACGTGGTGCGCTTGTTGATCGCCCTCATGAGCTTCTGGTCATTAATGTCACGCGGGTTAAAACCCTCGTGACCCTCACGACCCGCGAAGAGTCCTTCGACCCACTTATCGAAGGCCTCGGCAGAGAACACGTACAGAGCATCGACATCCAGGGCTTTGAACACGCGAACATGCTCTCCAAGCTCCTCGCGAAGGGGTGCAGGCAGGGACAGACGACCTTTTGCATCGAGATTGCGCTCGTATGCACCAGTCATTCCCATGTGCGCCCTCCCCTCGGTTACTCAGATGGCACGTACGCGGGGAACCACCCCGCCTGTCGACGTCATTAATAATATGGGGAACCGCCCCATTTTTCAACACCTTTCCCCACCCCTTCCCCCACTCCACCCCACCACTCCACCCACCATATATTGCAAAATACCCCCAAGCATATGTTCGAAAACACAATATGTTGTGTTTACAGTAACGGCGGG
>URYA01000024.1 GCA_900551975.1 uncultured Collinsella sp.
GTAGGCGTCGGCGCCGGCGAAGCGCTGGACCAGCTTGTAGCCGATGTTGCCGGCCTCGAGGTCGGGGAACACCAGCACGTTGGCCTTACCGGCGACGGAGGAGCCGGGAGCCTTGAGCTGGGCGACGGTGGGGACGATAGCGGCGTCGAGCTGCAGGTCGCCATCGATGGCGAGCTCGGGAGCCTTCTCCTTGCAGAACTTCACAGCCTCCTGGACCTTCTTGGCGACCTCGCCGCCAGCGGAGCCCATGGTGGAGTAGGAGAGCATGGCCACGTGCGGCTCAACGTTGCCCATGAAGGTGGACCAGGAGTGAGCGGAGGCGATGGCGATCTCGGAGAGCTCGTCAGAGGACGGGTTGATGTTGAGGCCGCAGTCGGCGAAGATCAGCGTGCCGTCGGTGCCGAACTGCGGGGTGTCGGTGCACATCACGAAGAAGGCCGAGACCAGCTTGGTGCCCGGGGCGGTCTTGAGGATCTGAAGCGCGGGGCGCAGGGTGTCGGCCGTGGAGTGGCAGGCGCCGGAGACCAGGCCGTCGGCGTCGCCCATCTTGACCATCATGGTACCAAAGTAGGTGGCGTCCATCACCTGGGCGCGAGCCTGCTCGATGGTGACGCCCTTCTTGGCGCGAAGCTCGGCAAACTTCTGCGCGTACTCCTCGTGCTTCTCGGCATTGCGCGGGTCGATGACGGTGGCGCCGGGAACGTTGATCTCGTCGGGGTTGCCCAGGATGACGATCTTTGCCAGGCCCTCCTCGATGATCTTGGTGGCCGCGACGATAGTGCGCGGATCCTCGCCCTCGGGCAGGACGATCGTCTTAAGGTCGGCCTTGGCGGCAGACTTCATACGGTTAAGGAAATCGCTCATGTTACTCCTTACAAGCGTTTCGCTAAGCTCCAGGCGCCCGGCTGTTCACGAATAAACCCGCTGCTAGCGGGTTTACCTTTCAATTATGTACGCCGCGGTGCTTGAGCTTTCCTTGTGTGGCAAGCTCATTATAGGACGCATTAGCGCTATAATCGCTCTGATAAATATGTCTCGAAGAATGTTCGAGAAAAGCCCAGCTAACGAGCCCGTGGCTTTTGACAAGGAGTATCGATGCAGATTACCTCAGGCCTGCCTGAAGGCTTTAACGCCGGCGCGTACGACATGATTGTCGTCGGTGCTGGATATGCCGGTGCCGTTTGCGCCCGCCGTCTTGCCGAGACCATCGGCTATCGTGTTGCCGTTTTGGAGCGCCGTAGCCACATTGCGGGCAATGCCTATGACTGCACTGACGAGGCCGGAATCCTGATTCACGAGTACGGTCCGCATATCTATCACACCTTTAACGAGCGCGTGCACAATTTCCTGTCGCGCTTTACCAAGTGGACGGATTATCAGCACAAGGTGCTCGCCAACATCAACGGTACCCTTATGCCCGTGCCCTTCAACCATGCGAGTCTCAAGCTCGCCTTTGGTGACGAGCGCGGCGAGGAGCTGTACCAGAAGCTCGTGGAGACCTTCGGCAAGGATGTCAAGGTGCCCATTATGGAGCTGCGTAAGAAGAGCGACCCGGATCTTGCCGAGGTCGCCGATTACGTCTACGAGAACGTCTTTTTGCATTACACCATGAAGCAGTGGGGCCAGACGCCCGATCAGATCGACCCCTCGATCACCGGCCGCGTTCCCGTCTTTGTGGGTGATGATGACCGCTACTTCCCGCAAGCTCCCTTCCAGGGCATGCCGCAGGAGGGCTACACGGCGCTCTTTGAGCACATGCTCGACCACGACCTGATCGACGTGTTCTGCGACGTGGACGCCCGCGATCTCTTTGAGATCGACGAGACCACTGTCAAGATCGATGGCAAGGTCTACGGCGGCGAGATTGTCTATACCGGTCCGCTCGATGAGCTGTTCAACCTCGACTTGGGTGCGTTGCCGTACCGCACACTCGATATGAAGTTCGAGACGCTCGATATGGACCAGTTCCAGCCCGTGGGCACCGTCAACTACACCACGAGCGAGGACTACACGCGTATCACCGAGTTCAAGAACATGACCGGTCAGGTCCTGCCCGGCAAGACCACCATTATGAAAGAGTACTCCAAGGCCTATACGCCCGGCTCGGGCGAGACGCCGTACTACGCCATTCTTGAGCCCGAGAACCGTGAGCTCTATGAGCGCTATCTTGAGCGCGTCCAGAACCTGACGAACTTCCACCCGGTGGGTCGTCTGGCCGAGTATCGTTACTACGATATGGACGCCGTGACCAATTCCGCCCTCGATCTTTCGGATGAGATTATCGCCTGCCATGCATAAAGTCATAACATTCGGTATTCCCTCGTATAACGCCGCCAAGGACATGGACCATTGCATCACCTCCATCTTGGAGGGGAGCAATTACGCCACCGATATCGAGATTATCGTGGTGGACGACGGCTCCAAGGACGAGACGGCCGCCAAGGCCGACGAGTGGGAGGCCCGTTATCCTGGAATCATCCGCGCGGTGCACCAGGAGAATGGCGGTCACGGTATTGCCGTCCTTTCGGGTCTGCGCGAGGCGCAGGGCACCTACTACAAGGTTGTCGATTCGGACGACTGGCTTGACGGCGCTGCCCTTTCGACCATGCTGTCGATTCTGCGTGGCTTTGAAGAGCGCGACCAGCGCGTTGACCTGTTTATCTCGAACTACGTGTACGAGAAGGTTTACGAGGGCACGCATACCGCTATTGGCTACAAATTTGCCCTGCCACGCAAAAAGATCTTTTCCTGGGATCAGATCGGTCATTTCCGCTTGGACCAGAACCTACTCATGCACAGCCTGTGCTACCGCACGGATGTGCTGCGCGAGTCCAACCTTCCCATGCCGCCGCACACGTTCTATGTGGACAACATCTACGCCTACGTGCCGCTGCCGCGTTGCAAGACCATGTACTACGCCGACATCGACCTCTACCGCTACTTTATCGGTCGCGAAGGCCAGAGCGTCAACGAGGCAACGATGGTCAAGCGTCTGGACCAGCAGTTCCGTGTTACGCGTATCATGATGGAGTCGTACCACCTGTACAGCGATGTTGAGTCGTCGCGTCTGCGTTCGTACATGATGGGCTACTTCACCATGATGATGGCGATCTGCTCGGTGCTCACCAAGCTTTCCGAGGAAGATTGCGCCGACGAGCGCCTAAAGACGCTGTGGAATGATTTGAAGGCCTACGACGAGCGCATGTATCGTCGTGCCCGCTACGGCGTGGTCGGCTTCTTCACCAACCTGCGTGGACGGGCGGGAGACAAGACCACACTCGGCCTATACCGTCTTGCCTCAAAGATCTTCAAATTCAACTAGTGCATAAACGCTCGGGTAACGGGGACCCCTGGTCCTTAACTTGCTACTTCGAACAGTCCTGCGCAAGACGGAGGCGCCACTGGCGCCTCCTTTGCGTGCGGAACTCGTATCAAGTTAAGGACCAGGGGTCCTCTGCTATGTCCCGCTTTATGTCAGCAAGCTGAATTTGAAGATCTTCGACGCGCGGTACACAGGGGCCTGGGCTGAAAAGAATCTGGTTGGTAGGTTGCCCGGTGGAGCTTGGTTATGTTTGTCGCGAGTTCCGCACGAGCCGAAGAGCACTTAATGTGCTCTTTGTGCGAGCCAGGACTGTAGAGCAGCAAACATAACCAAGCCCCACCGGGCAACCGGACGAGCTAGTTTACTTTGCGGCGCCGGGGATGCCGTGGGAGGTTTTTGCGGTTTTGGCTCCGTTTACGATGGCGGTTTCCAGGGCCCTTACTGCGAGCATGCCCAGCAGGTCTAGGGGAACGGCGGCGCTTGCCTGGGCGCCTAGTTTGCCGCTGGCGAGGGTGTAGATGGTGTCGCCGTCGTTGGTGGTGTGCGTGGGACGGATGGCGTGTGCGTAGGCGTCTGCGGCCATCTGGGAGACCTTGGTGGCCTGGGCCTTAGCGAGCTCCACGTTGGTGACGATGCAGCTGATGGTGGTGTTGGTGCGGTCGAGCGGCATCTGCATGGATCCGGCGGCAGTAAAGGCCGCGAGTTCCATGTCGACAATCTGGTCGCTATCGGCTGCGGCGCGCATGCCGGCGACCCACTCGCCAGTGGTCGGGTCGACAACGTTGCCGCAGGCGTTGACTGAGACCACGGCGCCCACCTTGACGGGACCGAGCGCCACGGCGGCAGCGCCAAGGCCGGCCTTCATGCAGGTAGCGGGGCCCATGAGCTTACCCACGGTGGCACCCGTGCCGGCACCTACATTGCCCTGTTCGAGCGTGGTGGGGGTGTTGTCGAGTGCCTCGCGCACGGCGGCGATGCCGGCTTCAATGTCGGGGCGAACGGTGGGATCGCCAAAGGCGAGGTCGAAGATACAGCTGGAGCACACGATAGGCACCTGCGTGGGGCCGACGGGAAGGCCGATGCCGCGGCTCTCAAGCTCGCGAGCGACGCCGCTTGCAGCTTCGAGGCCAAAGGCCGATCCGCCCGAAAGGCAGACGGCGTGGACCTTGTCGACGGTGTTCTCGGGTCGCAGTAGGTCGGTTTCGCGCGAAGCGGGAGCACCGCCGCGAACGTCAACGCCGCCGGTGGCGCCCTCGGGTGCCACGATTACGGTGCAACCGGTGCCGGCCTCCTCGTCCGTATAGTTGCCATAGCAAAAGCCATCGACATCGCAGACGTCAATGGCCTCGAGCAGTGTATCCATGTTTAACTCCTATCGGTTTTCCGCCGCGCCTTGTGCCCGGTCGGGATCCGCACGGTACGCCAAAATTGTAGGCGCCGGGGGATACCCAGCGCCAGATGCAATTACGAGAGTTTTTGAATCGCGCGCGCGACGCGGGCGATGGGTAGGCCCACCACGTTATAGAAGTCGCCCGAAATATCGTGCACGAGCATGCGTCCTCCTGTGCCCTGAATGCCGTAGGCGCCGGCCTTGTCCATGGGCTCACCCGAGGCGACGTAGTGCTCGATCTGCTCGTCGGTGAGCTCGTAGAACGTCACGTCGGTCACATCGACAAAGGACAGGCTTTCGGCGGCGTGCGGGGCGGCCGTATCGCCTGCCTTAACGATGCAGACGCCGGTTGCGACCTGGTGCGTGCGGCCCGAAAGCTCACGGAGCATCGTGCGCGCCTCGTCCTCGGTTGCCGGCTTGCCCAGAATCTTGCCGTCAAAGGTGACGATGGTGTCGGCCGCGACCGTCAACTCATTGGGCTCGGCATGCTCGGCGGCAACGGCGGCGGCTTTTGCGCGTGCTAAGCGTTCAACGAGCGTAAGCGGGGCCTCGCCATCAAACGGCGTTTCGTCGATATCGGCAGGAATGATGCGAATGTCATAGCCCGCCTCGTGCATCAACTCGATGCGGCGCGGTGATTGCGAAGCCAAAATCATAGCTGAATGCCCTCGGCGACCTTCTCGACGGCCTTGTCGCCGGCGAGCGTGCGCAGCAGCTCAAGCGCAAATGGGAGCGACTGGGCCATGCCGCTGGCGGTGATGATGTTGCCGTCTTGCGTAACCTTCTCGCCGGTATAGGTGCCTTCGGGGAAGCTTTTCTCAAAGCCAGGGAAGCACGTGGCGTGGCGCCCCTCGAGCAGGTCGAGCTCGCCCAGGATAAACGGGGCGGCGCAGATGGCGGCGACGTGCTTGGTCGCGGCGAACTCGCAGACCACGTCGCAGACGCGCTGATCGGCGCGCAGGTTGGTGGCACCGGGCAGGCCGCCGGGCAGCACGACGCAGTCGTACTCGTCAAAGTCAATCTCATCAAAGAGTGCATCGCAGGTCACGGGGATCTGCAGCGAGCTTACGACCTCACGCGTGGGCATGATCGAGACGAGTGTGGCGCGCACGCCGCCGCGACGCATGACGTCGACCATGGTCAAGCATTCAATAGTTTCAAAGCCATCGGCGGCGAGAACGGCAACGCTGGGCATGAGGGTTCCTTTCATAGGCGGCATACAATTAGCCGTCTTATACCCCGAAGACCTCCACTTGCCACGCTCGATTTCCCAATGTTTAAAATAGCCCCGTCCGAATTAGCTACCCTCACCCATCCTCAACAATCTCAATCTGTAACATCTAGACCCACTTTTGACCCCTAACTGTTACAGATCAAGACAAACGGAAACCGCCCCGACCCAAAACGTCTAAATCTGTAACATCTACGGACCAAAACCGGGTCTTACTGTTACAGATCGAGACAGTCCCCAACAGCACCGCCCCGTTCGGGGAACGATCGCCACAGGTACGGCGGGCAGAGGCTCACTTTTTTCCTCGGTTTTTCTTGACGGAATCTCACCTGTTGTAGTACTTTGTCCCAGTCTAAAAACGCGTGGACTTTTCTGGGCGCTAGCCACCTTTTTGCCACGCAACCGAGCAGTCGGTTGCGTGGCTTTTTTCGTCTTGGCAGCAGGTACCACATGCACCGCCAGAAGACCGCACGAGCCCACCTTCCGACTGCAGGGAACAGACGCACGAGACGTGCATCTGCAAGACAGCAGACGGAAGGGAGCCTAATGGCAGGAACAAACACAATCAAGCAACAGACCGCCGGGGCAGGAGCCGCGGGCGCGGGACAGGTCAAGGCGGCGCTCCAGGTCTTTGCGGGCGGCGCCTGCTACGGCGCGATGGCCACGACCTACAAGCTCGCCTACGCCGCGGGCTTCACCTCGGCACAGGTGGTGGCGAGCCAGGCGTGGTTTGGCTGCCTCTTCTTCGCCCTCGCCACGCTCGCGGGCCACGCGCTCGGGCATCGCTGGCAGCGCGTGGGCTGGAAGCTCGCCCTCAAGCTCATGGGCCTGGGAGCCCTCACCTGCCTCACCTCAATCCTCTATTGCTACGCCATGAGCGTGCTGCCCGCCCCGGTGGCGCTCACGCTCCTCTTCCAGTTCACGTGGCTGGGGCTCGTGTGGCAGACCGTCATGACGCGCCGACCGCCGAGGGTCCTCCAAGTGGCCTCCGCCCTGGTCATCGTCTTCGGAACGGTGTTCGCCAGCGGCGTCTACAAGACCGGCATCACCGGGTACGACCCCGTGGCCCTGCTCTGCGCGCTGGGGGCGGCCGTGTCCTGCTCCCTCTTTGTCACCCTCTCCGGCAAGGTCGAGGCCCCCTGCTCGTCCGAGCAGCGCGGCGTCATCGTGTGCGCGGGCTCCGTGATCATGTCGCTCACGGTGTGCCCGGACTACGTCGTCTCGGGCGTCCTCGCCCAGGGCATCCTGCCCTTTGCCGTCATCGCCGGCTTCTTTGGCATGCTCTGCCCGGTCCTGCTCTTCGGCATGGGCTCTCCGCACCTGCCCGCGGGCCTCTCCACTGTCATGGCCGCCGCGGAACTCCCCGCCGGCCTGCTCATCGCCATGATCGTCCTCGGCGAGCCGCTCGGCGTCGTCGAGTGGCTGGGCGTCGCCATCATCCTCGCCGGCGTGTGCCTGGCACAGGTTCCCTCCCTGGTCGGAGGCAGGAAGGCACATCGCGCCGCCGCAGGACAAGTCGTCAGCTAGTCACCCCTTCACAGGCGGCCCGCGCGCATCAGGGAGAGGGCCACGGGCCCGGCGCGTGAGGTCGCAAGGACGTTATTAAAGCGTCCCCCGCAGAGGTGGGGGCGCCAGAGAGAAGGAGGCACCATGCCATTTCCAAAAGGGTTCCTTTGGGGAGGAGCCACCGCCGCCAACCAATGCGAGGGAGGTTATGACGAGGGCGGCCGCGGCCTTGCCAACGTGGACGTGGCTCCGCACGGCCCCGAGCGCTATGCGGTGGTCTCCGGCCAGCGCAAGATGCTCGACTTCGAGGACGGCTATTACTATCCCGCGCAGACCGGCATCGATTTCTATCACCACTACAAGGAGGACATTGCTCTCTTTGCCGAGATGGGCTTTAAGACCTTCCGTATGAGCCTGGCTTGGACCCGCATCTTCCCCAACGGTGACGAGACCGAGCCCAACGAGGCTGGCCTGGCCTTCTATGAGGACGTATTCCGCGAGTGCCAGGCGCACGGCATCGAGCCGCTCGTGACCATTACACACTTCGATTGCCCGATTCACCTCATCAAGGAGTACGGCGGCTGGCGCAACCGCAAGCTCATAGACTTCTACAAGAACCTCGCAACCACGATCTTCACCCGCTACAAGGGTCTGGTGAAATACTGGCTTACCTTTAACGAGATCAATATGATCCTGCACCTGCCGTTTATGGGTGCAGGTCTGTTCTTTGAGGAGGGCGAGAACAAGGAGGCCGTCGAGTACCTGGCAGCCCACAACGAGCTCGTCGCCAGCGCGTGGGCAACCAAGATCGCCCACGAGATCGACCCCGAGATCAAGATCGGCTGCATGCTTGCCGCAGGTAGCTACTACCCCTACAGCTGCCGTCCGGGCGATGTGCGCCAGGCACAGCTCGACAACCAGGACAACTACTTCTTCGTCGACGTTCAGAGCCGCGGCTACTACCCGGCCTATGCCGTCAAGAAGCTCGAGCGCTTGGGCATCGATGTGGGCATGACGGACGAGGACCGCGAGATCCTGGCCGCCAACACCGTCGACTTCATCAGCTTTAGCTACTACAGCACCCGCTGCTCTGCCGGTGCCGATAACCCCGATGTCGAGCGCACCCAGGGTAACGCCTTCGCCGGCGCCAAGAACCCCTACCTGCAGGAGAGCCAGTGGGGCTGGGCCATCGATCCGCTGGGCTTCCGCATCACCCTCAACGACCTGTACGACCGTTATCAGAAGCCGCTGTTTGTGGTCGAGAACGGTCTGGGCGCCAAGGATGTTGTCGAGGAGGATGGCTCCATCAACGACGACTACCGTATCGACTTCCTGCGTCAGCACATCGCCGCGATGCGCGACGCGGTGACCGAGGACGGCGTTGACCTGCTGGGCTACACCACCTGGGGCCCGATCGACCTGGTCTCGGCCGGCACGGGCGAGATGTCCAAGCGCTACGGCTTTATCTATGTGGACCGCGATGATGCGGGCAACGGCACCCTCAAGCGCTCCAAGAAGAAGAGCTTCGACTGGTACAAGAAGGTTATTGCTTCTAATGGTGAGGACCTGTCCTAAGGGCACTGAGGCGCTCAACCTTGGGGCTCCAACCCTCCTCGCGTACTTAAGTACGCTTCGTTGGGCTTGTCGCTCCCAATCTTGAGCACCTCAGACCCTTAGGGGGCGGGCCTGACCGCTGTGGATTTCGCGTGCTCATCCTCATAGCCTCCTGACCAAGGCGCCCGGCGAGTATGTGCTCGCCGGGCGCCTTGCCGTCTGCGGATTTTGGGACATGCGGCCCGCTTTTTCGATCCATCTGTCGGTACACTAAAGGAACTATGGGTACCCGCGAACGACATATCGGCCACGCGGCCGCCCGGACCGCGCCGGTTGCGGATCCCAGGGGCGGCAGGCTGTTCGCCATGCCGCGATTCCTGGTTGGTATAACGCACCGTGCATATCGCCACCGCGTCTTTGCTATCGCCGGCGCCATCACCGCGCTGTTCCTCATGCTTTTGGCAGTCTTGCCGGCGCTGTTCGCCTTCGACCCCAAACTTTCTAACGCCGTGCCCGCCTATAGCGAGGTGTCCGAAGAGGTCGTGGATGCGCTCGTCCACTCGAGCTCTCTCCCGTTGCTTGTCGCCGCAATTATATTTTCGATCTGGGGCGTATCGGTCTATCTGCGCTGTTTGGACTATGTGTTGCGCCGCCGCCTTGTTGCCATCGCCACCATCTGCGCCCTGTGGATGATCGAAGTCATTCTCAAGTACAAGTCGTTCACGCCGTTCTATGCCACTGTGCTGTGGTACCTGTACTACGTGCCCATGACGCTCATTCCGCTGCTCTACCAGTTGTGTGGTCTGCGCCTTGCGGGCCTGGAGCAACACCGCCTGGGGCGCCGCTACTGCGCTGCGCTGTGGATTGCGGCCATCCTGCTTATCGGATTTGTGCTCACCAACGATTTTCACCAGCAGGTCTTCCACTTTGACCGTTCAAGCGACACCTGGAGCAACGATTACACGTACGGCTGGGGTTATTTCGCCGTCCTCGTGTGGACGGCCTTTGACTTCGTGGCCTTTTTTATCCTGGTTGGTCGGTCCTCGTCCTTTCGCATCCAGCGTTTCTCGGGCACGGCGGCGCTCGTACTGCTGGGTGGCGCATTCTTTGCCGTCTCGTATGCGTTGCGCGTGCCCTGGGCATGGAGGCTCAACTTTTCGCTCGTCTATTGCGTCCTGTGCGTGGTGGCGATGGAAATCTGTCTCGATTGCGGTGTCATTCCGTCGTATCACGACATCGCCGGCATCTTCGACACCTTGCCGCTCGACCTCAAAGTCCTAACGCGCGACCTGCAGGAGGTCTATGCCACGCCAGTGTCAAAGCCAATGCCGGTAGGCGTGCGCGAGGAGTTGCGGACCCAGGAGCACGGCCGCGCCCATGCCTTTGCCGAGGCGTCCGATCCCAATGTGATGTACCGTGCCTTTCCGCTGCTGGGTGGATCGGCGCTGCTTGCCCAAGACGTGTCGGAGCTCAACGAGCTTAACCGTGAACTGGCACATCGTCGAATGGAGCTGCAGCGTCAAAACGAGCTGCTCGCCGCCGACTACGACCTTAAGACGCATTTGGCAGATCAAGAGGCCGAGACCTTGCTGGTCCAAGACGTGGACCAGGCGCTTGCCCGCGCGCTCGAAGAGATGTACGACCTGCTGGGCTCGCTGCCACCGTTGACCGACGAAGCGTCTTCGCACGAGCGTTACCGCATGCTGCAGCGCGCCAAGATGCTCGTCGCCTATTGCAAGCGCAAGGGGTCGCTCACGTTGGCACGGCACGGGGAGAGCGGTTTTGATCGCGACCGCATTCAGCTCATCGCCAACGAGCTCGCAAGTGACCTGCGCACGATCGATGTCGATTGCGCCTCGATTATCGCCATACGGCGCCCGTTGCACGCCAGTACGGTAAGCGCCCTGTACGACTGCGTGTATGACTTTGCGTTTTTTGCCTACACCACCGACCATCCGGCGCTTATGTATCACTTGGGCGACCATGACCGATGCAGTGTCGAGCTGCGCGCCACGCTTTTTTCCAACGATGATGAAGATCTTTCGCAGACGCTCGCTGCGCAAGAGCTCGAAAGCGCTCTGCAAGGGCGCAACGTGGCATACCGCCTTGAGGGCGAGCCCGGCCAGCTGCGCATGATCGTCTTGATGCCGAGGGCGGGTGAGTGACGATGCAGATTTCGCTCATCCTTCCCCAAATCGTTGCGCTCGATGTTGTCTTTGCCCTGGCTGCGTGTCTGCAGACGATACACGTCCCGCTCATCGCATCGCGCCGCTCGTCCTACAACCGTAAGGTGATTTGCGCCTATGAGGCGAGCCTTGTGCTTCACCTGGTGGTTTCGGCGCTTATCCTGTTCGCGTCGTCTGGTTCGTATCTGGTGGCGCCGCTTGACGTTTGCGCCAGGGCAATGGGCGGAGCGTTGTGGCTCAATGCCGCAATCTTTGCCTATGGCGTGGTACTTATGGTGCGCTATCGTCGCCTCGTCATGCTGGCCGAACTGTTGCTTGTTGTCGCCGTTACACCACCGGTGGTTTTTGCCATGGGATCGGCATGGACCGTTGTCCTTATCACGGAGGGGGCGTTCTTCCTGTTCCGCTCCATCGCGGCGCTCTTGATGGACGTCCGTAACCGCCAGGAGGATATCACCATGTTCTCGACGATTGAGACCATCAACGTGATTCCCGTGGGTATTCTGTATCTGGACCCGAGGGGCCGTCCGCTGCTCATGAACCGCTGCATGCGCAAAAACCTGGTGGAACTTCATATGCCCACCGATCTGCGCGACATGAGCGGCACATGGAACGACCTGCGCAAACTTAGCATGCAAATGCCCGAAAGCAGCAAGAACCGCGTGCGCATTAATCTGGACCGCTTTGGTGAGGCGCGCGTTGTGGTCGAGGTTTCTCCCGCCGAGATTCGCTTGTTTGTGCACGATGACGTTATGGTTTCGGGCCGCCTCTTCGAGCGCATTATCGGTCTGGATGTAACAGAGTATGCGCATGCCCATGATCGCCTGGCGCAAGCCAACCACCTGCTTGAGCTTGCGGGCCAAGAGCTCCAAGCCCAGATCGAAGAAGTCAAAAAAGTTGCTGACAATGCGGCCTATCTGCGTATGCGCGCTCGCGTGCACGACGTGATTGGCCAGCGCCTGTCCATTCTTCATCGCTATTTGGAGGAGGGGCGCCTGGATGACGAGTCACTCGAGCAGATCGACCCACTGCTGCGCTCAATCGCTGCCGATCTGCGCAGTGGTGGTGCCAGCGAGCCTGCAGAGCAGCTGGGTGATATCGTCCATGCTTTTGGCCTGGTGAGTGTGCAGATCGATGTTGAGGGCGCGCTGTCTGAGGATGCGCGTGTCGCCGCCGCATTTTTGCAGATTATCCGCGAGGCCTCGACCAATGCCACCAAGCATGCGCAGGCGCATCGGGTCCACGTGCGCCTGTGGCAGGAGGGGGCGGATGCTGGCACCGTCGCGCACATGACGATTTCTAACGACGGGTCCCCGGCCCCCGTATCGTATCGCGAGGGAACGGGTATCCCAGGTATGAGGCATGTCGCGCAAGATCTGGGTGGCAGCCTAGAGGTCCACGCCGCCCCGCCCTTTACGCTTACGGTATCCATTCCACTTACGCTCAACGCCGCTGTTCGGAGGAGAAGCTCATGATTCGCGTCCTTATAGTCGAAGACCAGGCCATTCTGCGCGAGAGCCTGGCACGCTCCGTTGGTGACCAGCCCGATATGACCGTCGTCGCCGCGATCGCCGATGCCTCCGAGGCTTTGGGTGTCGCGCTCAAGGAGCGCCCGGACATGATACTGATGGACGTGTGCACCGAACACGATTCAAACGGCATCGTGGCGGCGGCGCGTATCAAGGAGCAGCTGCCCGAGTGCCGCATCATTATCATGACCGGCATGCCCGAGATCACCTTTGTCGATCAGGCGCGTGCGGCCGGCGTCGATAGCTTTGTGTACAAGAACGTCGGTATCGACGAGCTGTTCGCCGTGATGCGCTCCACGCTGGCGGGCTATTGCACGTTTCCCAAGCCGCCCGAGAGCATTTTTTCGGGCACGGCGGCACTCGACGATGTCGAGCTATCGATTTTGCGCCTTGCCTGCGAGGGCAAGAGCCGTCGCGAGATCGCGGCCGAGCTGTTTATGAGTGAGGGCACCATCAAGCGTCGCATCTCGGAGATCCTAAGCAAGACCGGCTACGACAACATCATGCGTCTGGCCGTGCATGCGGTGACCGAAGGCAGTATCGTCCCCAATATGGAGCGCCCGTAGTCGGTGCGCCGCCCGTGCTCCAACGCCAAAGATAGGTCGCCCGCCGTTTCGCATCTAAAAACGGCGGGCGGCCTGCTTGTATGGGCAGTGCTGTCGGCATAAAGCGGCGGGGCCGCAGGATTATCTCCTGCGGCCCCGCCTGACATGTGCGCGGATGTGTCCGCCAATCCGCGGCTATCGGTATCTGCCGTTACGCGATGGTTGCGGTGTAAGAGGCGACGTCCTCGTAAGAATCGGTCAGGTAGGCGTCGATGCCGATGGTCGTGTTGACCAGGTCGTCAAGGCTGTCAAGCTCGCCGCTCGAGAACGTGAACTCCTCGGTGGCGTTGGTGCCGGGCATCAGATGAGCCGAGAACCAGGGTTCCTTCATGGTGCCGTTGACGTTGGTCTTGCCGGAAGGAGCGTAGAAGGTCAGGTCCTTGTCGCTCTTGTTGGTGATGTTGACGACAAAGCCGATGTCGCCCCAGTCGTCCTTGAACTTCTCGGTGATGGTGATGGTGCACAGATCGTCATCGGCGACGGTGACGGCGGGGGAGATTTCGACGTTCTGGACATCGTCGTCTTCGACGGCCTCATCGATCTCCTCTTCCTTCTCGGCCGCCTCGCGATCCTTCTTCACCGTACCGGACAGGTCCTTGTCGGACTTGGTAAAGACAAGATTGCCGTCATCTTCTTCGAGGATGAGTTTGCCGTCCTTGAGCTTCATGTCGTGCGACTCATCTTCGGCGGTGATGGTTACGGTGGTGGCGTCCTTTGCCTCCCATTTAAGGTCGACGACTTCAAGGAACAGGTCGAGGGCGCCTGTACCGTCCTCATCGAGAATCAGGACGCAGTGGACACCCCAATCCTCGAGCATCTTCATGTACTCATCGGTCAGCTCTTCGCCATCCACGGTTCCACCCGAGAGTTCCCAGCTGCCGACGAAGTTGGCCTTGGGGTCCTTGCCGCCGCCGCTGCAGCCCGTCAGGGCAAAGGCGAGCGCCAGGACGCATGTCAGGAATGCGAGTACGGATTTTTTGAACGTTGTCTTCATGGTGTCCTCCTTTATCGAACGAAACCCATAGAAGCAAATGCGGGGGTGGCGGATCCCCCGCCAATTACCAGATAGAGGGGCTAGGGCCGGGGCGTTCCGCAGTTGCTGCAGAACTTGCCGCCGTTTTCGCTGCCGCAGTTGGGGCAGAACCACTTGGCCGGTGCCGAGGCGGGTGCGGGACTACCGCACTCGGAGCAGAACTTGCCGGTGTTGGTGGCGCCGCAGCTGCAGGTCCATGCGCCGGCCGCAGGTGCGGCGGTGGGAGCCGGTGCGGGGG
>URYA01000025.1 GCA_900551975.1 uncultured Collinsella sp.
TCGCCATGGTGGTGGCCACAACCGCACTCGTGGTCGTCGCCGTGCTCGCCGCAACTGCAGCCGTCCTCGTGAGCGCCATGCTCCTCGGGACGATACTGCGACCAGTCCAGACCGGCGGCAATGGCGTCGGCCTCCTCCTTGTAGAGTACCGTGATGGCCTGGGTGCCCAGCTTGGCACCACCGATGGCGTCGAGCATGTCGTAGAGCGTAAATGCGACGTCGGCACCGGGCAGCGCGAGCTCGCGATCGTCGGCGTAAGCGAGCGCCAGACGCAGGTCCTTGATAAAGTGCTCGACCATAAAGCCGGGCTTGTAGTCGCCGTCGAGCGCCTTGGGAGCCAGGCTCTCCATGGCGCCGGACTTTCCGGTGCCGCCCAGGATCATCTGGCGGGTCTTCTCCAGGTCAAGGCCGCTCAACTCGGCAAATGCCATGGCGTCTGCCATGCCGACCATGCAGGCGCCCAGCGACACCTGGTTGGCGAGCTTGGCAGCCTGGCCCTTGCCGGCGCCGTCGAAGCAGCAGATGTTGGCCGCAAAGGTGGCAAGGATGTCGCGGACCGGCGCGATGTCGTTCTCGGTAGCGCCCACGATAGCCGTGAGCGTACCGGCGATAGCGCCCGACTCGCCGCCGGTGACGGGGCAGTCAAACGCCATGCGACCAGAAACCTGGGCGGCCTCGGCAATGTCACGGGCAAGCTCGGGCGAGCTCGTGGTGAGGTCGATCAAGACCGCGCCCGGCTTGGTGCACGCGAGCAGGCCGTCGCCCGCCAGGTAGAGTTCCTCGACCTCGGAGGGATAGCCCACCATGGTAAAGACGACATCGGCGTTCGCCGCGGCATCGGCCGGCGTATCTGCCCAGACGGCGCCGCGCTCGATAAGCGCTGCGGCCTTGGACTTGGTGCGGTTGTTGACCGTGACGGGATAGCCGGCGTCCAAGATGTGGCCGGCGATGGGGGCACCCATGATTCCGGTGCCGATAAATGCGACAGAGAGCTTGTTTGCCATGAAACCTTTCCTTTTGGGTTGGGTGTTATTACCAGGTTGAATACTCGGTGCCAGCGTTTGGGCTGTGAGTCGAGGGCGATTACGGACGCATCGCTTGCCTACTGCCCGCGCACGCGGCGAGCGATGCGGTCGGAAAGCGAGACTTTCTCGGCGCGGTTCTTACCCCAAAACGCAAGTGCCACCATGCCGGGGCCCACGTGCGAGCCGATGGTGGGACCCACGGAGCCGCGAATGATCGTGACGTCGGCGCAACCCTCCTCCTTGCGGATGGCAGCTTCGAGCCAGTCACCGTCCTTTTCGGCATCGGCAGTCATAATGGCGATGGGCATGGTGCGATCGGGCACATAGTTCTCGCGGAACGACTTGAGGATGGACTTGAGCGCCTTCTTACGGCCGCGGTTGACGCCGATCAGCGACAGTGAGCCGGCCAGGTCGTAGGAGAGCTCGGGCTTGACGTCGAGCTTTGCCGTGAGCTGCGCCGCCGCGGGCGGAATGCGACCGCCGGCGGCCAGTGCGTCGAAGCTCTCGAGCGTAAAGTAGCCGTGCACGTAGGTCTTTGCCTCGTTTGCCCAATCGACCAGCTGCTTGGCGGTCAGTCCCGCCGAACGCTGGCGCACGGCCTCGAGCGCCAAGAGCGCGCCGGTCGCGCAGGGCAGAGCGTTGTCGACCACGTAGAGCTCAAAGTTGGGATACTCGGCGCGCACGGCATCTGCCGCCTGGCATGCGGAGTTGTAGCTCGACGACAGCGCCGAGGTAAAGCACAGGTAGACCGTGGGCGTGCCCTCTTTGGCGCACTCGGTAAAGAACTCGATATAGCGACCGAGCGACACAGCCGAGGTGGACACGCGGGCACCGGCGCGCATGCGGTCGTAGAACTCCTTAGGGCTCATGCTCGACCAGATGTCATCCGTGCGCTCCTCGCCATCGATAATGAAGGGGAAACCCAGGATATCGACATCAAGGTTCGCGGCGACCTCGGGACTAAAGTCGCAGCAGGTATCGACGACGATGCGGCAGCGGTCCGAATGGCCGGTAGATGCAGCCTTGTCCATCAAAGCGACTCCTTACGTAAAAAAGGCGGCCACCCGCATGGGATGGCCGCCAACCGTTAACTCATGCAAGTTAACGTATTTTACTCGTCAAGTGTTTCGATGCGGGGCTTGATGATGCCATATCCACCATTCTTACGGTGATACACCACATTGATGAGACCGGTCGTCGCGTTCTCGAACACGTAGAAGTCGTGGCCCAGCAGATCGGTCTGCACCAGCGCCTGCTCCTCAGTCATCGGGGTGACGTCGATAACCTTCTCGCGGACGAGCAGGTCGTCCTCCTCCTCGGGCAGCAGCAGGTCGGCCAGATCCTCGACGCGCTCGACCGGCGCGACATCCGCGGCGCTGGCACCGCCCTGGCGGTTGTCCACGACCTTGGTCTTGAACTTGCGCAGCTGGCGGGTGACCTTATCGGCGGAGAGGTCGATGGCGGCGTACATATCTGCACCGTGCTCGGCAACGCGAATCACCGAACCGCGGGCACGAACCGTGACCTCGACGATTGCCGGGTTGGGGTTCGAGGGGTTCTTCTCATAGCGAAGTACAACGTCGACCGTCATGGGCTCGATATCGAAAACCTTGAGCGCCTCGCCGATCTTCTCATCCACATGCGCACGCAGAGCATCGGTTACCGTCGTCTTGCGTCCAGAAACCTTGATATCCATACGTGGCTCCAATCTGCCTCGGGGACTTACTGTACTGGCTATGTACCCATTGCCGTGCATTTAATCACGCGGATTCCTAAAGACCCGAATAACGACTGCTTGATACCGCATACCGAAGTCTCGCACTTTTCCGTGGCAAAGTGCGCTATAGGAGGGAGCTGGCGGCTTTATATTTGGTCCCAAAAATTGGCTTTGACCTGCTGGTTTTATAGGGATGAAAAAGCCGGGCTCCCCTATTGGGGAAGCCCGGCAGTGCGTGTTGAAACCGTGAAGAGGTGTCCTTTCCAACGTATAGGAGACACCACCCCTAGCAATAACTAACTATTGAGTTTGTTAATGTCGTCGTCGGTGATGGTGGCTTCCTGGCTGGACGATTTGTCCTCGGAGGATGTAGCCTCATTGTTGGAATCGGAGGACTCGCTGCCGGAGGACGTGGTCTCACTGGACTCAGAGTCGCCCGGCTGCACGTTAGCGCCCGAAACCGTCTTAGTGGTGAGGTCGTAGGGCATCCTGCCATACCAGACGCAGTGGACTGCCTCGAGCGTACCGTCGACCGTGATGCCGTCGAGGGCATCGCTCACGGCACGGCACAGTTCGTCATTGGACGAGAGGCCCGCAACACCAAGCGTCGAGGGCGCCTCGAGCGCACCGACATAGGAGATCTCGCTCATCAGACGTGCAAGGTAGCCGCCGGCCGTGGAGTCGCAGATCACATAGTCGACCTCGCCGGACTCGAGCGCCTCAAAGCACTCGTTGATGTTGGAGTAGGTCTTTTGGTTGGCGGTAATGCTCTGCTTGGCAAGCGCCTCCTGCGAGGCCGAGGACATCTGGACACCCAGGGTAGACGTGTTAAGGGTATCGGTGGAAACGCTTAGCGACCCACCATCGCTGGTTTTACCGAACACAGAAGCGGCATCGTACAGGCAGGTGCCGAGCGAGCTAACGTCCCCGTCTGTGGAGTTGATCTCGCCGATAAAGATATCAGTCTTTTTGTCGCCGAGCGCGGAACCTGCCGAGGACGCATCGACAAAGGCGACCTTAAGGCCCATACGGCTTGCGAGGGCGCGGGCGGCGTCGACCGCATATCCCGTGAGCTCGCCGTCGGCGCCCTGCATGGCCTGCGGCGCATCGGAAGTATCGAGGGCAACCGTCAGGGTTCCGGGAGTGACCAGGGCATCGTCCGACACCGCCGGCGTGACCGTCTCGTACTCGATCTGGTCGATCGTGGGAGTCGTGAACGTAGACAGCGGGTTGAACGCGCATCCGCTCAGGCCCAAAACGGCAATGACCGCTGCGGTCCCAGCACCTAACCGAGCCGCGTGCATCAAGCTGCCCCTCACCATGTCCACTACCCTGCCTTCTGTGTCGTATACAATCCGTGCGTTGCGCGGAATATCAGGTTGTTCCCACCAGCTGACCTGGTATTTGACCCCACACTTGCGCACCGGGGTGTTTGCTCGGGAGGCCGCAGCCACCTTCACGACTGACCCGCTCGCCCGCGAGGCGGTATTGCCCCAAAGAAAGTAGAACGGACGGTGCGGCTTACATCTAGGACGCGCCATGATCGCGCCGCGCGCACGCGGTCGCTTACGTGGATCCCTTTGACCGCGTCTGTCTTGGACTAGGACGGGCATTTCGTCCGTCCGCAACCACAGCCTGGCAGGAACGTAGCGCATTATAGCTAAGTTCAAGCTAAAGTTTAAGGTTAGGGGCGTCATTCGCATCGCGAGTACAGATTTCGCAGGTCGGAGCGGGCTATTCGTGCCCCTATGAAGCCCGGAGCTCCCCTACGGGGAGCTCCGGGGCGCCCTTCTTAGGGTGCCCTGGTCAAAATATGGCAAATATGAGTACTGTCACCAATTTAGTAACAGGCAATTTTGGCCTTTCGGACAGATTTTGCGCTCAGTGTCGCCAACCTGATGCTTAGTTATTCTACATTTGTTTATTATCTTCTTACTTTACGCCGCCTCCGAGTCTTAAATTCCCTGATTTTGCTGTTACTGATTTAGTGACAGTACTCATATTTGCCATATTTTGGCCAGGGTATATGATTAACCCCCTATTTTCGACGTGAATTAGACCGGCTTAAGCCCAAAACACGCCCGCAGCGTGTTAAGCAATGCCTCTTGCTTTTTCCTGCGGGCATTGACACGATTCCGGTACCGCTTTCGCATACGCTGGTGCATGCGCCATGCGAGCGCCTCCATCGCTTCCATGTCGCAGAGCATCTCGTTGTTGACCGTCGCGACCTCGATTCCCATAGTAATCAAGCCCGTGTTGCGCTTTTCATCATGGATACGTCCCCTCCGGGCGGAATGACCCAGCTCACCGTTGTATTCCAGGTCAAACCGGGCTGCCTCCTGATATGCATCGCAAACTGCATGGGGCATCCCCGAGATTGCCTGCGCACGGTCATCGAACTCAATCTTATAGTCGGTCTTAAAAGGTCCGCAGGCAAACCCGCCATAGGAAAACGGAAGCGAAAACAGGGCGAGCATGATGCACTCCATGGGTGAGCGCAGGTTTTCCGAAAGATAGGGACACAGACGCTGCAGCTGCTTGGCTGCGTTCCCCTTGCATACCGCGAGGTAATCTGCCAGACGATTGGGCGTCAGCACCGGCTCGACTTCAAAGTAGCCCACATCTGCTGGCTGGTCCTTGTCCTTTGCAAGTTTATTCGTAACAGGCGAGGTGTAGGGAGGCAGATACTTCCCGCGGTCACTCAGCGAAATCTTGGAACACAGTTCCTGGGCCAGAGCAAACGCCTGGATACAGCCGACCTCGCGGGCGACGGCAACACAAAGGGCCTCGGGAGATAGGCTGTACACCCCCGGTTCCACCTCTAGAATCGAGCCGACAGGCAACCCGGAACACACGGACCAGCCCACGCCAGGCATGCGTCGGCGCTGCGCCGCAGATCCCACCAGCAAGCACAGATCTTCTTGCACCTCGCCGCTTGCGGCCCCAATCCGCACCAAATCGGGAAGATAGATGTCCTCGGTCGAGGGCGACGACGTGCGCAGCACACGGCACTCCTCCTTGGGATCAAGGTCCTTCCAGCTTATGTAGCCCATCTGCCGGCGCTCGGCTCGAATCATGCGCAGAGCCGAGGCGCCCGTCAGGATCACGGAAGCCGCTAGCTGCTCTTTTGTCGGTTTGTTGCACTGCCTGATTGTTACCGCCACACGAATCACCCCTACCAAACGCGTGCGATAGCGAGGCCATCAACGGCCGCGGCACCGGCGCGCTTGAGTTCCGCCGAAGCCGCTGCCATCGTCGCACCCGTGGTGATAACGTCGTCGATAAGCAGCAGGTGCTTGCCCCGCACGTCCTCAACGGTCTCGTACATGCCTCGGGCGCGTTCACGGCGTTCTTCGCGACCGAGTTCACGCTGGTCGCCATGGCCGTACTTAACGAGGGCGTCGAGCAGCGGAACACCCGACAGCTCGCAAAATGGGCGCGCGATGGCTTCCATATGATCGAAGCCGCGCCGCCGAAACGCCGCCGCCGTCGCGGGCACAAACACCACTGCATCGGCGCCGGACAACACACCGCCTAAGCGTTCGGGTGCCGCGACCTGGGCATGTAAGGCGGTGTCGTATAGCAGCTCTGCCAGATACGGCGCCAGGCGTCGCTCGCCCGCGTCTTTGTACGCTTTAATGATCCGCGGCAGCGGATGTGTGTAAACGGCACATGCCAGGCACCGGTCGAGTGCTTCGGCCATCGCCGAAGACGCACCCTCGACCGAGCACTCGGTGCACAGCAAGTCTCCAAACGGGGCTCCGCATCGAGTGCAGCTATGCCGCGGGTCGATAAGCGCAAGCGCCGCCAAGCAGTCTTGGCAAATAAGCGCGCCGGAGCGCTCGCAGCCGGCGCATCGCGTGGGCGACAACGCCTCAAGCGCCTCGTGCGCCGCCCGCTCGGCAAACGGCAGCAATTCGTCCGCAAACGGTAGGATGCCGGCACCTTGCAGGCATCCCAACACATTCAAATGTCTCTTCACGACACAACCCTCCCTACGCTCGGTCGCAGGGAGGGTTGTTGATTCAGCGCTATGGTACCCCGACGCGTTTGGGGTCAGGCAGGTTAAATCCGTTTGCGGGCGCTATTCGCCGGCGGGCGGTTGCGATGCGGACGGGTTTTGGGTCGAGCCCTCACCGCCATCTTGACGCGGCTTGCGGGAACGACGACGGCGACGGCGCTTCTGACCCTGATCGGCCGAACCCTCGCCACCACGATCTTCGCGCGACTCGCGTTCGTCGCGAGCAGCGCCGCGTGCGGCCTTGGCAGCCGCCCCTCCGCCATCTCCGGGGCGACGGCGCGTGACCTTGACCTCGCCGTCCGAGACCTGATCGGCCACGGAGGGCACCGAGGGCTTTTGCTGCGTGCCCGAGGAATGGCGACGACGCGGACGCGGGGTGCGCTCGTCATCGTTGCGCTGCTTGCCACCCTTGTCGGCAGGCGTATCAGAACCCGAACCACCCTTGGGGGCGGCACCGGCCTCGCGAGCAGCTGCGGCGCGGAAGGCGTCCTCGCGCTCCTCGCTCGACAGATGACGGCGGCGGCGACGTGTGGGGTTCATGCCACCGCCGCGGTTTTGCTGCTGGGGCTGCTGAGCCTCGCGCTCGCGGGAAGCGTTCTTGCCTGCGGGAGCGGCCTCGCCGGCATCGCCCGAACCCGAGCGCTTGCGACGACGACGGCCACCGGCGGCCTCCTCAGCCTCGGGTGCCTCGACCTTACCACGGCCCTTTCCGCGGCCACGGCCCTCGCCCTGACCGGCGCGAGCATCGGATTCAGCATCGCGACGACGGCGCTTGGGCATCGACGTGCCGGCCAGACGGTCGGCACTCGACAGGCCATCGCCCACATCGACGCCATTCTCGCGATCGAGCTCCATGAGCGCCAGGCGCATCTCGGGCGACTCGATGCGCTCGAGCACGTCGCGCGTCACGCAGTCGGGGCGGCAGTTGCAGCCCTGCTCGGCAGCCTTCTTTTTGCAGCCCTCCGAGCACGTCATATCGGCCAGGTTGACCTTAAAGACTTTGCCGTTCTCCAGGCGCAGCACCAGCTGTTCACGCGGCGTGTCATACTCCTGAATACGCGCCTTGCCGAGCGGCGTATCGATGAGCGTCTTCTTTTTGGGCGCACGGCTCTTAAAGTCCTTGTACGCCTCGAACTCATAACGCAGGCAGCACATCAGGCGACCGCAAACGCCGCTGATCTTGGACGAGTTGAGCGGTAGATCCTGCTCTTTTGCCATGCGAATCGAGACGGGCTCAAACTGTCCGCCAAAGCGCGTACAGCAGAGCTCCTGTCCGCACTGGGCATAACCGCCCACCAGGCGGGTCTCGTCGCGCACGCCGATCTGGCGCATGTCGACGCGAATGTGCAGCGTCGAGGACAGATCCTTGACGAGCTGGCGAAAATCGACGCGCTCCTCGGCCGCAAAGTAGAACACGGCCTTCTCGCCGCCAAACAGGTACTCGACGCCGACCGGCTTCATCTCGAGGTCGAGCTCTTTGACCAGACGGCGGAAATCGACCATCGCCTCATCGCCCTGGATGGCCAGGTCGTCGGCAAGCTGCAGGTCGATGTCGCTCGCCACGCGCAGCACGGGCTTGAGCGGCTGGCCAATCTCGTCTTGCGGCACCTCAAAGGGATCGGCCGTGACCAGGCCGATCTCGGTTCCGCGCTCGGTGGAGCAAATGGCATAATCGGCCTCGAGGATATCCAAATCCTGCGGATCGAACCACAGGTCGCGCGAGGCGTAGGTAAACTTAACGGGTACGACTAACGGCATTTCAGTGCCTTCCTGATATCGAACAGCATGACCTCGATGGCCAGCTGGGGAGTAACGTTTCTGGCGATGTTGCGCTCGGCGGTCGCGACTGCCTCGAGCGCCCGGGTGGCACCCGCAACATTGGTCGCGGCGGCAAGCCGACCGATCGTGTCGCGCACGTCTTCGTTCACCACGTCGGCTGCCTCGTCCTGAAGCGTCAGCAGCACGTCGCGCATGAGCGTCCGCGCGCTCGCCAGCGCTTCCATGATACCCGAACGCTCGCGCGCGTTGAGTTCGCGCTTGTTGCGGTCCTCAAGCTGCTTCAATGCTCCACGCGACAGGTAGTCGGCGTTTTGCTCGAGCACCTTTTCCTGCGTGGACTTGACCTCGGCAAGCGGCGCCTTAACGGCGACGATGAGTGACTTGGCGCGGCTGAGCACGTCGGCTTCGTCGGCGGCGATAAGCGAATCGATGGCGCGAACCATCTGACGGCGGGCGTCCTGGCGCTCGGCGCTCTTGAGGAACTCGATGCCACGCGTGGGGCTTCCCGCTACGGCGACGGCCATGCGGCAACGCGCAGGGTCCTGACCGGTGGCGCGGCTCACGGCCTGCGCGGCGACGGCGGGCGATACCAGCCGAAACGGCACGCACTGGCAGCGGCTCACGATGGTGGGCAACATCACGTCTGCCGAGGTGCCCAGCAGGGTGAACATAACGCCCTCGGGCGGCTCCTCGAGCGTTTTGAGCAGTGCGTTGGCGGTGTTGGCGCGCAGTTGCTCGGCACGGTCGATGATGTAGACCTTGGCCTTGGCACGGATGGGCGCCAGAGGCACGTCATCGAGCAGCTCGCGGGTCTGGGCGATGAGGTAGCCCGTGGCACTCTCGGGCGTGTAATAGTGCACGTCGGGGTGCGTATGGCGAGCAACGCGCACACAACTGTCGCATGAGCCGCAGCCATCCTGCTCGCACAGGAAGGCTTGGGCGAGCGCCCACGCGGCGTCGAGCTTGCCCGCGCCGGGCGCGCCCAAAAACAGGTAGGCGTGCGATGCGCGACCGCTGGCGACGGCATTGGTCAAAAAGTCGCGCACGCGCTCTTGGGTGTCGAGCTTGGCCAGCAGGCTTGCCTGAGCGGGGGCCATGTTACTCGGCCTCCTTGGCAAGCGCGGCGGCGACAGCATCTTGCGGAATGTCGAGACCGTACGCGCGAATCTGCTCGACCGTCTTCTCAAAGACTTCCTCGACGGTCGCGGTCGCGTCGATGAGCTTTACGCGGTTTGGCTCCTCGGCGGCAATGCTGCAAAATCCCTGGTAGACGCGCTCCTGGAAGGCCATGCCCTTGGCCTCCATGCGATCGGCCGCACCGCGGGCCGCCATGCGCAGCGCCGCCTGCTCGGGCGTGATGTGATAGACGAGCGTGAGCGCCGGGTGCGTTCCCGCGACGGCCAGGTTGTTGGCATCGCGTACCATCTGGCGATCGAGGCCATCGGCAAACGCCTGATAGCAGGTCGTGGAATCGTAGAAACGGTCGCACAGGACCACCTTGCCGGCCGCGAGGGCGGGCGCGATAACCTCATGCACTAGCTGGGCACGGGCGGCCTCATACAGCAGCAGCTCGCAAGTGTCGCCCATCGCCGTATTGGCGGGGTCGAGCAGCAGGGCGCGAATCTTCTCACTGATGGCAGTGCCGCCCGGCTCGCGCAGGCTCACAACCTGGTAGCCAGCGAGCTCGAGCGCACGGACAAGCAGGCGCGCCTGCGTGGACTTGCCGGCGCCGTCGACGCCCTCGAGCGTGATAAAGCTATGTTGAGCGGGCTCAAAAGCCATGGGCGCAGCCCCTTCCTACAAGGCGCGAAAATGCAAGTTATAGCAACCAAGCCATGATACCCCAGCGTCCGGCGCGCCCCAAATCGGACCTAGTCATTGGGGACGTTCTTAAATGACTAGTCGTTCAAGAACGTCCCCAATGACTAACTAGCCGTGGAAGCGGGCTATGGGTGCAAGTGGCTGCTCGCGAAAAACGCGCTCGACGGCGGCGCGATATTCGTCGACCTTTTTAGTCTTGCGTACGAGCTTGTGAACGGTAGCGGGGTCGGCGAAAGCGCACTTGGCGTAGAACCACCACTCCTTCATACGAAAGACCGCGTTACCGCCAATCTCTTCTGCATAGGCCGCAAACAGCGTGTCGTGGAAGCGCTGCAGCTCAGCAGCCGTGGCAGCAGGGCCGCCCTTGACCATGCGAGCCAGAGCGGGGTTCGCGAGCAGGCCACGCCCCAACATCACATGGCGCGTGCCGGGATAGGCCTCCACCAGCGCATCCATATCCTCAAGATCAAAAATGTCACCGTTATAGGCCACGGGGAACGGCACACGCTCCAGCGTCTCGCCATAAAACTCTTTGCGCGGCGAACCCGTATAGCGGTCCTTTTGCACGCGCGGATGCACAATGAGCTCTGCCAACGGCATGCGGCAATACAGATCGAGCACGCGCTCGTATTCGTCGTCGCTCTCCAGCCCCAGCCTGGTCTTTACCGATACCGGCAACGGCGACCGCTCGCACACATCACTCAAGAACACCTCGAGCTCGTCGAGATTGCGCAAGAAACCCGAACCCTTGCCCTTGGCGACAACCGTCCCCGAGGGGCAACCCAGGTTGAGATTGACCTCGCGGTAGCCCATGTCGGCGAGCACCTGTGCCGCCCATACAAACTCGTCCGCGTTCTTGGACATGAGCTGGGGCACCACGTTGAGCCCCTGGTTGTTGGCAGAATCGATCTCCTTAAACGCCTTGCCGCCAAAGCGGTTTCCCACCCGCGGCGGCGGCAAGAACGGCGTGTAATAGCAATCGAGCGCACCGAAGCACTCCGCATGCACGCGACGGAACACATGCCCGGTAATCCCCTCCATAGGGGCCAACGATAGAATCATCAACATCTACTCTCAGATCAATGCGGCAAAGGGACTGCCCCCTTGTCACATGCATTATGCCTTGTGCTTCAGGCGATTCACAAGATAGAGGTGACTACTGGACGATGACCATCCTCCAGCCGCACCCCATACAACAAAAGTGAATACTTTCCCGGGAAGTGAACAAATGAAAAGTAATAGATCTCGATTTACATGCCGTTCAATGCGACAAAGGAACTGTCCCTTTGTCGCATTATTCAGAGCGCAGGGCTTCCACGGGGTCCTTTTTGGATGCACTGCGGGCCGGCAGCAGACCGGCGACGACCGTCAGCAGCACCGAAATTGCAATGAGCACCAGCGCATCCTGCACGGGCAGACTCATTAGGTTGGGGACCTGTTTGGCCGCAAGCGCCCAAGCATTGACCGGGAAGCTCACGGCCACCACGACGACAACAGCAAAGACGCCGGCAATGAGGCCCTCGATAAAGGTCTCGGCGTTGAACACGTTTGCCACGTTACGCTTCGACGCGCCAATCGCACGCAGAATGCCAATCTCCTTTTTGCGCTCCAGCACGCTGATGTACGTGATGATGCCGATCATGATGGAGCTCACCACCAGGCTGATACTCACGAATGCGATGAGCACCAAGCTGATGGTGTTCACGATGTCGGTCACCGAACCCATGATGATGCCCATGTAGTCGGTGTACGAGATTGCCTGCTCGTCGTGGCCGGCGGCTTTGACCTGCTTGTTGTAGGCATCGATGTGATCGAGTACGCGCTCCTTGGCCTCAAAGTCGCGCGGGAAAATCTTGACCGAGATGGGGTCTGCCTCGTCCGCATAGCCCAACGTGGTCAGATTGTTGTCGTAGGTGAGCTGCGACGCCTTGGCATAGCTCATCATGAGCGAACTCAGATCCTCGGCGTCCATGTTGAAATGGATGGCACGAGTAAAGACGCTCGCATCCACGCGCATGGCGCTCGCCAGGTTAGCAAAACTCGAAGACATCTGCGTCGCCATCTGGTCCATAAGCCCTGCCGCGCCTGCCTTGAGCTGAGTTGACACCGTCGCCGCAATCTGATCGCTGATCGACTTCATCACCTGATCCATAGCCTGCTGCAGATACGGAGCCAGCTGCTTTTGCACATAGTCGGTCATCGCCTGTTGCAGGCGCTCGGCCAGGGCATCGCCGCCGAGCGCTTTGAGCTGGGCCAGGATTTGCTGGGCTGTGTCATCATTCTCAAGATACGTCGAGAATGCGGCAGCAAGCTTTGACGCATCCTTAAAGTCTTCGGGTGACAGTGCCCCAAACTGATCAGACTGCAAAAAGCCCTCAAACAGCTGGTTGGCTAGTGTTCCCACCTGCTGCATTTGCTCGGGCGTGAGTTCCAGACCGTCAAAGATACCCGAGAAATCTGGGGTTGGCGCTTTTGCCATGATGTCGCTGAAGTCGATGTCCTTGCCAACGCCCGAAAGGTCAATGTCCAGCCCGGATAAGTCGATACCAGAAAGGTCCATACCGCCGGCCACACCCGAGAGTGCAGACGCATCAAACGAGAACGCGCTCTTGAGCGCCGCCTCGTCCACACTGAACATGCTGCCCAGATCCACGCCTTGCTTGGCCTCACTCTGCAGTTCATCGAAAGACTTGCCCGTAAAGACATCCGTCTCGGGGTGGGCGAGTTGCTCCTGCACAATCTGCGAATCGGCAGCGCGCTCCATAAGCTGGCGAGTCAGCGCATGCGTATAGGCAATGCCCGGGGACAACGCGCTCGCGTTGGCCGTCTCGTTGGGTCGCACCACGCCCACAATGTGCACGTCAATACCGTCGGCAACCTTGGCAGCCATAAAGTCGGCGTCGTCAGACATGTCGGTCCACATGCCGGTCTCTTCGTTTTTGCGATAGGCATCGGCCGGCGACAGCACCTTAAACGTCGTGGACAGCGCATCGTCGTAGGTAAAGTCGGCGCCGGTCTCGGGCGTTTCGATCTTACCGTCAGCCGTCATGGCGCTGTTAACCAGGTCGTTGAGCTCGTTGATATTCAGCGCGCCGATGCTGTAGAGCGTGTAGTCGCCCACCGTTCCACGGCTCGAAAGCACCATTACGGCTTCGTTAGCAGACGTGGGCCAATGACCGGCGACGACATCGTACTGGCTGTCGAGCAGGCTCTGGTCGTCAATCATCTCGTTAAAGACCGAGGTTCCCATGGATTCCATGCTCACCGTTGCCGCCGAGCTCGCGCCTCCGCTCATGGCCTCGGTCATGGCATTGGGCACCAGCCGAACGGGTTTCTCGTCACCCTTGCCGGCACGATAGACAACCGGCGATACACCGTAGCCGTACTGAATGGCGTTGACCTCTTTATCGATGCCGTCGCCACCGGCATCGAGCCATGCCTTAAAGCTCGTCATGTCGTTGGACTTAACGCTCGCAAACATATCCTTTACGGCCGTGACCACAGGAATCTTATCGGTTCCCTTAGCCTTGCCGCCGGCACTGTCGTCGGACGAATCCACGTTTTCAGGCGAGTCATCATCCGCAGCCCCCTGTCCGCCCATCATGGACGACAGGTCGTAATCCTGCTTGGAAATGGTGAGCGGATAGCTCGAGAGCGTATCCTCCTCGACCTTTTTGATGTAGGCGTTTACGCCATTGGAGAGCGCCAGAATCGCCGCGATACCGATAATGCCAATCGACCCCGCAAAGGCCGTCATGGCCGTGCGGCCCTTCTTGGTCATGAGGTTTCGGGCAGAAAGCCCCAGCGCCGTCACAAAGCTCATCGAGGTTTTGCGCGTAGGCTTGGCCTCGCGACGCGTGGCGTCAGCGACATCGAAAGGGTCGGAATCGTCGGTGATCTTGCCGTCCGCCAGGTTGACGATGCGCGTGGCGTACTGGTACGCCAGCTCGGGATTGTGCGTGACCATGATGACCAGGCGGTCGCGCGCCACGTCCTTGAGCAGATCCATGACCTGTACGGATGTCGTTGAATCCAAAGCGCCGGTCGGCTCGTCTGCCAGCACAATCTCGGGATCATTAATCAGGGCGCGGGCGATGGCCACGCGCTGCATCTGTCCGCCCGAAAGCTGGCTCGGGCGCTTGTTCACGTGCTCG
>URYA01000026.1 GCA_900551975.1 uncultured Collinsella sp.
ACCGCCGGTATCGGCGAGAACGACTGGTCGATCCGCAAGGCCTTCTGCGACTGCTTTGAGTGGCTGGGCGTACGCATCGACAACAACAAGAACCGCGAGGCCGTGGGCAACGGCCCGCAGGTCATCAGCGCCGCCGGTTCCGCCGTCACGGTCATGGTCATCCCCACCGACGAGGAATACATGATTGCCCACGACGTCGAGCGTCTGACCAAGAACAACTAACGCGTTCGCTTGCGATTGAACGAAAGGCCTCCTGAGCAGCAGCTCGGGAGGCCTTTTTGCTAGCAGGCGGAAATCCGAGTCCCAAAGTGATCGCCACCAGCAACGTCTGCACTTTCAGCAACGACACCCATCCGTTCAGATTTTCAGACCCAGCTCGTAGCCAAGCCGCCGTCCACTCCAGATACCCTGACTGCCACGTGACGGCAGGGACCCTACAGGGTAAAGCTCTGAAAACGTCCTCGGACATGCATGAAACCCCCGCTGCGCACTTCGTGCGGCGAGCCTTTTTGCGTCCTGCGGAATGCGCTGGGAAGTTACCCCATGCGGCCAGCTGCGGGGTCTTTGTTGCGTTCGTACAAGCAACCCAACATATATATCTGAATTTGGATGGGAGGGGCTTGTTGCTGGTAGGGGCGTTGAAGTGCGGGTGACACTTTTGGATGCGTGACACCCTGGGTTGGGGCGATGCTTTGGGATGAGCTTCTTATTTAGGTGAAGAGGGGTTTTATGGCTGAGAGGTAGTCTTTGGCTACGTCGGATTTTTCTGCTTGGAAGTTGTGCCAGGCCCACCATTGGACGGTGGCTACGAAGCTTGAGGCTATGTGGTGTAGTAAGAAGCTGCGGTCCATGGTGCCGGCGGGGCCTGCGGGGTCGGCGGGGACGGTTTCGGCTGCGCGCGACATGATGGTCTTGCGGAGGCTGTCGGCGAAGACGCGTGAACCGGCGCCGGCTACCAGTGCCCGTACACCCTGACGGCGTTCCCAGAGGTTGTTGAGGATATGCTCGACCTGTACGAGCGGGTCGTCGAGGGGTGTACCGTCATCGTCGAGGGCATGGGTGCAGATATCGCGCACGAGTTCAGCGAGCAGGTCATCTTTGCTTTTGAAGAGGCCGTAGAACGTGGCCCGGCCTACGTGAGCGCGCGCGATGATGTCGCCGACGGTGATCTTGCCGTAGTCCTCCTCGCGAAGGAGCTCGGAAAACGCCGTGACAATAGCGGCGCGGCTTTTGGTTTTGCGGGCATCCATGGCTATGCATCCACGTGAACAAGCAGGCAACGGAGCGTGCCGGAGCAGCCCTCGTAGGGGCGCTTACCGGCGCCGTAGCCGACGGCCTCGATACGGTAGCGGGCCGGTAGGTGCTCGGACGTGCGCAGCGCGGTGACGATGGCAGCGCCCGTGGGCGTCACGAGCTCGCCGGCGACCGGTGCGGGCGTGAGGGCGATATTGCCTGCTTGGCATAGGTTGACGACAGCGGGGACGGGAATGGGCATGAGGCCGTGGGCACAGTGGATGGTGCCGTGACCCTCGGAGAGCGACTCGACCACGATGTCCTCGATACCCAGGTCATCGAGACAGATGGCGACAGAGCAGACGTCGACGATGGAGTCGACGGCGCCCACCTCGTGAAACAGGACGGTGTCGGGCGTTTTGCCGTGAGCCTTGGCCTCGGCATCAGCAAGTACGGAAAAAATGGCGAGGGCACGACGCTTGGCACCATCGCTTAGCTGTGAGCCGTCGATGATGGCGGTGACATCCGCCAAAGAACGGTGGTGATGGTGGGCGTGATGATGGTTCTCATGGCCATGCTCGTGGCAGTGCTCGTGTTCGTGCTCGCCATGGTCATGATGGTGGTGCTCATGCTCATGCTCATGCTCGTGCGTGTGCTCGGCAGCTGCTTCGTTGCCGTAGAGCCAGGCCATATCGTGATCGTGGTTCTCGAGCTCCTCTGCAAGCTGGACGTCAAAGTCGCAGGCGTCGATGCCATGCTTGTTTACGCGCGTGACGGCGATCGTAAAGCCGTCGACCGGCAGCGTGGCGAGCTGTTCGCGCAGGTGTTCCTCGCTGGCGCCCAGGTCGAGCAGGGCCGCGACGGTCATATCGCCGCTGATGCCCGAGGTGCCGTCGATGATAAGCGTATGCTGATGGTTGGACATGGAATGCTCCTTAACGGGCGCGGGATGTGCCGGCGCCCAGATGATTGATAAGACTAGCCTGGTAGGCGGCACCAAAGCCGTTGTCGATATTGACGACCGAAACGCCGCTGGCGCAGGAGTTGAGCATGGCGAGCAGCGCGGCTACGCCACCAAAACTCGCGCCGTAGCCCACGCTGGTGGGAACGGCAATGACCGGACAGCTCACCAGGCCGCCGATAACGCTCGCCAGTGCGCCTTCCATGCCGGCAATGGCGATGACCACCTGAGCCTGGGCAAGCTCCTCGGCATGTGCGAGCAGGCGGTGCAGGCCGGCGACACCTACGTCGTAGAGGCGGTCGACCTCGTTGCCGTAGAACTCGGCCGTCAACGCGGCTTCCTCGGCGACGGGTAGGTCGCTCGTGCCGGCGCAGGCGACGACGATGCGTCCGTTGCCGGTAGGGGAGGGCTTGCCGCCCACGAGGGCAAGCTGTGTGTCTGGGACATATCCCAAGTCGATGCCGTTGCCGAGGAGCTCCGAGATGCGGGCTGCTTTTTCGGCGTCCAGGCGCGTGACCAGGATGCGCTCCTGGCCGGCAGCGCGCAGTGCTTCGATAATGGCAGTAATCTGCTCGGCGGTTTTACCGGCACCGTAGACAACCTCGCCGGCTCCCTGGCGCACCCCGCGCGAAAGATCGAGCTGCGCAAAACCCAGATCGGCGGTTGGCGCCGTCTGGATGCGTGTAAGGGCGACTGCCGGGGCGACTACTCCGTCGGCAACATCGCTTAGCAATTGCTCAAGATCTCGCTTATCCATATATGTTCCCTTCGACGGCGCAAAGTCTAGCACTCAAAGGGTATGTTTCCGAACACTAAGACAAAATTGTTCGGAAACTATAGGACAGACTGATTCAATTGTTAGACAGATCGGCTAGTCGCGCAGGATGATGTCCATGGCGAGCATCAGGTTGCGCTCGTCGATGGTGAACGGGGCGGCTTCGCGCGTCTTGGGCTTGGCGCAAAACGCGATGCCCGTGCCCGCGGCCTGAATCATGGGGATGTCGTTGGCGCCGTCGCCGATCGCGACGGTGTGGGCCATGTCGACACCGCACTCAACCGCCCAATCCAGCAGCTGAATGAGCTTGGATTCCTTGGTCACAATGTCTGCCGCCAGCTTACCCGTGAGCTTGCCGTCCACGACTTCCAGACGGTTGGCCAGGCAAAAATCGATGCCCGCGGCGGCCACGATCTTGTCGGCGACCTCGTGGAAGCCACCGCTCACCACGCCGACCTTCCAGCCCTTGCTGTGCGCCGAGCGCACAAGCTCCAGCGCGCCGGGAGTAAACGTCACGCGCTCAAAGGTGCGCTCGAACACGCTCTCATCCAAGCCGGCAAGCAGCCCCACGCGCTCCTCGAGCGCCTGCTTAAAGTCGAGCTCGCCGCGCATGGCGCGTTCGGTGATCTGTGCAACTTGCTCTCCCACGCCGGCTTCCTCGCCCAACAGGTCGATGACTTCCTGGTTGATGAGCGTGGAGTCGATATCCATAACGATGAGGCGTGCAGTCATGGCGGGCCTTTCCGAGTGCAGTTGTATTGGGGCACATTGTCGCACGCGGCGCGCCTGGGCGACGGCCAGGCCGCGTCAATTGTTTCGTCTCCGTCAAGTCTTTGGGCAAGAGTTACTTTTTCGCGGTACATCGACGTGGGTGCGATAAGATAGAACGCCATGTCTGGCTGCGCGGTTTACGCAGGCTGGGCAAATCTGTACGACGCCGCCCGGAACGACACGGGGCGGCACAGATCCATAAAGGAGGATCACTGGTATGAGCCAGACCCGTCCCATCGATGAGCATTCCATGCACACCCGTACCTGCGGCGAGCTTCGCTTCGAGAACGTGGGCGAAGAGGTTACCCTCACCGGTTGGGTGAGCCGTCGCCGCGACCACGGCGGCCTTATTTTCTGCGACCTTCGCGACCGCGAGGGCATCACGCAGCTCACCTTCGACCCCGAGCACTCCGACGGCGACGCCTTTAAGATCGCCGAGACCATGCGTCCCGAGTGGCCCATCAAGATCCACGGCGTCGTGCGCGCCCGTGGCGAGGAGACCACCAATACCAAGCTCGCGACCGGCGAGATCGAGGTCCTGACCGACCACGCGGAGGTGCTCAACACGTCCGTCACTCCGCCGTTCCAGATCGAGGACGGCATCGAGACGAGCGAGGACACCCGTCTGCGCTATCGCTATCTGGACCTCCGTCGTCCCGAGATGATGGCCAACCTCAAGCTGCGCTCCGACTTCACCTTTGCCATTCGCGAGGCGCTGCACAACCGCGAGTTCATGGAGGTCGAGACGCCCTCCCTGTTCAAGTCCACGCCCGAGGGCGCTCGCGACTTCATCGTTCCCAGCCGTATTCAGCCGGGTAACTTCTACGCCCTGCCGCAGTCCCCGCAGCTCCTGAAGCAGCTGCTCATGGTCGGTGGCGTCGAGCGCTACTACCAGGTTGCCAAGTGCTTCCGCGACGAGGACCTGCGTGCCGACCGTCAGCCCGAGTTCACCCAGGTCGATATCGAGATGTCCTTCGTGGACCAGAACGACGTCATGAGCGCGCTCGAGGAGGTCCTGGCCGACGCCTTCGGCCGCATGGGTGTCGAGATGCCCACGCCGCTGCGTCGCATGAACTACTGGGAGGCCATGGACACCTATGGCTCCGACAAGCCCGATACCCGCTATGGCATGCATCTGGTCGACCTGACCGACATCTTTGCCAACTCCAAGTTCAAGGTCTTTGCGACTGCCGCAAACGAGGAGGGCTCTGTCGTCAAGGCCATCAACGCCAAGGGCGCCGGTGCCTGGGCACGTGCCAAGATCGATAAGCTCGCCGGCGTGGCTTCCACGTTTGGCGCCAAGGGCCTGGCATGGATCGCCTTCCGCGAGGATGGCTCCATCAACAGCCCCATCGTCAAGTTCTTCTCGGACGAGGAGATGGCGGCTCTGCGCGAGCGCATGGACGTCGAGCCCGGCGACCTCGTGATGTTCGCCGCCGGCCCGCGCCTACTCTCTGACGAGATCCTGGGCGGCATGCGTTCTCACATGGCCAACGCACTCGAGATCAAGCGCGAGGGCCACGACTTCCTGTGGGTCGTCAACTTCCCGCTGTTCCACTGGGATGAGGACCGCAAGGCTTACGCTGCCGAGCACCAGCCGTTCACTCTGCCGACCGAGACCGACATCGCCAAGATCGAGGCCGATCCGTTGGCAGCCGGTTCTTGCACCTACGACTTTGTCATGGACGGCTTTGAGGCCGGCGGCGGCGGCATGCGTATCCACAACGCCGAGATGCAGATGTCCATGCTCAAGCTCCTGGGCTTTACTGAGGAGCGTGCCGAGTCTCAGTTTGGCTTCCTCATGGAGGCGCTCAAGTTTGGTGCGCCCCCGATGGGCGGTTTTGCTCTGGGCCTGGACCGCGTGTGCATGCTGCTCACCGGTTCCGACTCCATCCGCGATGTCATGGCGTTCCCCAAGACGGCCAGCGGCTCCGACCTCATGTCGGGCGCCCCGAGTGCCGTTAGTGGCGCCCAGCTCAAGGACGTCAGCCTGCGCCTGATGTAGGCAAGCGGCTACATATTGCCCGTAACGAGGGAAGGACGCGTGCCTTCCCTCGTTTTTTATGCGCCGAGGTTGTGGGGGCGTGGGGCGACCGGACGTCGCGGAAACTACGACCCGGAATTTGCGTCCAAAACGGGTCGCAGTTTCCCAAACAGAGTCCCTTTGGAAACTGCGACCCAGAATTCGGCAAATTAATGGGGCACAGTTTCCGGTTGAGCTGTCTAACGGAAACTGTGCCCCAGAATGAGCGCTCAAAACGGGGCAGGCTTTCCGCAACAACTGTCTGGCGGAAAGCCTGCCTCAGTTTCTTATAGCGAGTCTCTCTGGATCAGCTGCATGTGCATCACGGAGGTGGTGGGCTCGGCACCCTTGATCATGTCGAGCGCAATGTTGGCGGCCATGTGGCCTTCTTCGCGCAGGGGCTGGTGGACGGTCGTGAGCGCGGGGACGCAGCGCGTCGCAATCTCGTGATCGTCGAAGCCGACGACAGAAACGTCCGCCGGAACGGATAGGCCTGCCTCGTTGAGTGCGGTGATGACGCCAGCCGCGATACGGTCCGATCCGCAGAGCACGCCATCGAAAGCAATCTCGCGCGCGAGGATCTGGTGCATGGCCTGATAGCCGTCTCCGTTGTTCCAGCCGGTATAGATAACGTTTGCGTCTGGGAGGTCTTCGCCCAAGACGGCACGGTAGCCGCGCAGGCGGTCGACAACAGCGGGGTTGTCTTGCGGTCCCAACACGGCGACGATATCTTTGCGCCCGCGTTCCTTCATGGCGAGTGCCGCAAAGTGTCCGCCCTCTTCGTCGTCAGAGTAGACCGTCGAGAACACATCGCGATAGGGGTGGCCCTCGAGCTGGCCGCACAACACGGTGGGTACGCCCAGCTCGCGCAGCACCTCGAGCAGCTCGCTGCCCTTGTAGGGGGAGACGTCGATCACAGCGTCGAACGAGCGGCGCTCAAAGTGCTCGCGTGCACGGTTGCGCTCATGCGTAGAAGACGCCTGCAAGATAACGGGCAGATAGGACGACTCCGACAGTTCCTCGGTAATGCCGCTCAAAAACTCGCTATAGGTGGGGTCGCTGAAGAGTTCACTCAGGGGCTCGGTCACGAGCACGGCGATGATTTCCGTGCGCCCGACAGCGAGCGCTCGGCCACGAGCGTTGGGGACAAAATTGACTTCCTTGGCCGCCGCGCGGACGCGCTTTTTGGTTTCCTCGCTAATGCGGGGCGAATCGTTGAGAGCGCGCGATGCCGTGGAGCGCGACACGCCGGCAGCTGCGGCAACCTCGGCAAGCGTAGGTGCGGTGCGAACTGGTTGGGTCATGGCGTCTCCTGGAGAATGCGGTCGATGTTGTCGCTGATACGGGCTGGTGCGGATACAGCTTACTATAGTGCGCCTGAACAGCGTTCATGATATCCGGTGACCGGTGTCGTTTTGCAACCAAGCCGCAATCGAATACGTCTCGTATGGGTGAGATATCAGCGGGCGTGGCGGTTGCCTACGAGCTTAAGAACGATGTCTTGCGCTGAGTTTCGATACTCAGGGTGACATAAGTGTCGCGGTTGTACAACCGGTTGCACCGTTAACCCGACCAAATCGACCGTTCAGCGGACAACCGGTTGCACAGTTTTTTACATCGCCCGTGAGATAAGGACAACCGGTTGCACAAGAATCACTACGATGACGAAGGAGCATCACCATGGACGCCATTAACGATTGGGAAAACCAAGCGCTCACCCACAGGAACCGCCTGGCACCCCATGCGTACTTTATGGGTTACGAGACCGCCGATCTCGCCGCTACGTACAGCCGCGAGCTGTCGCGCGGGTTTGTCCAGCTGTCCGGCTCGTGGCAGTTCCGCCTCTTTGAGGGGCCTGCTGCCGTCTCCAACGAGGAGCTCTCCACGTACGAGCCCGCGTGGGATCACGTGGAGGTTCCGCACCTGTGGCAGGTGGATGGTTATGGCAACCTTGCCTACACCGACGAGGGTTTCCCGTTCCCGGTGGACCAGCCGTTCGTTCCCTCTGACGATCCCACGGGCGTGTACCAGCGCATCGTCAATCTTCCCGCCGTGCCTGCCGGCGCTCGCGAGATCATTCGCTTCGACGGTATCGAGAGCTACGGCGAGCTGTATGTCAACGGCAAGTTTATCGGCATGACCAAGGGTTCGCGCCTGTCCGCCGAGTTTGACGTGACCGACGCGCTCGTCGAGGGCGACAACCTGTTTGCGGTCAAGGTTCTGCAGTACAGCGATGGTAGCTACATCGAGGACCAGGACATGTGGTGGGCATCGGGCATCTTCCGCGATGTGTATCTTATGCAGCGTCCCGCCGCGCATCTGGTCGACTTTAGGTTCCGCACGCACCGCGAGGGCGATGCCGCTCTGATCACGCTCGATACGGTTGCCGAGGGCGCAAGCCGCGTTGTGTATGCGCTCAGCGATGGCCAGAATGTGGTCGCTACAGGCGAGTGCGTCGACGGCCATGCCGAGTGCAGCGTTGCCGATGCCCACTTCTGGAACCCCGAGGACCCCTTCCTCTACGACCTTACGTTTGAGGTCTACGACGGCGACGAGGTCAGCGAGTACGTTCCGCATCGCCAGGGTCTTGCCGAGGTGACGGTTGAGGGCAATCATATCTACCTCAACGGCACTTACTTTAAGATGCATGGCGTCAACCGCCACGACCACGACGATCACAAGGGCCGCGCCGTGGGTCTCGAGCGCATGCGCCGCGACCTGGAGCTCATGAAGCAGCACAACATCAACGCGGTGCGCACGTCCCACTACGCCAACGACCCGCGCTTCTACGAGCTGTGCGACGAGTACGGCATCATGCTGGTCGCCGAGACCGATATGGAGAGCCACGGCTTCGAGAATATCGGCAATATCGCCCTGGTCACCGACGACCCTGCCTGGGAGCCGGCTTACGTCGACCGCATCGAACGCCTGGTGATGCAGGAGCGCAACCACGCGTGCATCATCATGTGGTCGATGGGCAACGAGAGCGGCTATGGCTGCAACATCCGCGCGATGTACGCCAAAGCTCACGAGCTCGACGGTCGTCCGGTCCACTACGAGGAGGATCGCAACGCCGATACCGTCGACGTCATTTCCACCATGTACTCCCGCGTGTCGCAGATGAACGACTTTGGCGAGCATCCGTTCCCCAAGCCGCGCATCAACTGCGAGTACGGCCACTCCATGGGTAATGGTCCCGGAGGCCTGTCCGAGTACCAGGAGGTCTTCGATCGCTGGGATTGCATCCAAGGCCAGTTTATTTGGGAATGGTGCGACCACGGTTTGGCTGCTGTGACCGAGGACGGCGTTGCCTACGACATGTATGGCGGCGACAACGGCGATTACCCCAACAACAGCAACTTCTGCATCGATGGCATGGTGTTCCCCTGGCAGCAGCCGAGCCCGGGCCTTACCGAGTACGGCCAGGTCATCTGCCCGGTTCGCATGGCCTACGATGCCGAGGCGGGCGAGCTGACCGTCACCAACAAGCGTTGGTTTACCACCCTCGAGGATGTCTGCCTGTCGGCGGAGACCCTGGTGGACGGCGACGTGGTCTGCCGCAAGACGCTCATGCCCGGTGCGGTTGCCCCCGGCGAGTCCGTCCAGCTTCCGCTGGTGATTCGCGAGGCCGCAGTGGGCGAGACCCTGCTGACCGTGCACGCCTACACCATGGCGGCTCACGCCTGGTGCGAGCCGATGTTCCAACTGGGTGCAAGCCAGTTTGCCATCGCAAACCATCCGGCGCCGGCAATTGCCGCCCCCGCTCGTCCTGAGCTTACGGTCGAGGAGACCGAGCAGGAGATTCGCATTCGCTCCCTCAACGGCGAGCTGACCTTCAGCAAGGTCAACGGTACCGTGAGCGAGTGGAAGGCATCCGGTCGCGACGTCATGACCTCCGGTCCCCAGGTTGGTTTTTGGCATCCGCTCGTCGATAACCACGCTCAGGAGTACGACTCCCTGTGGAAGGATAACTTCATCGATGTGATGCAGACGTCTACCCGCAATGTTTCTTGGAAGCAGGACGGCAATGCGGTCGTCGTTACCGTGAGCCAGCGTATCGCTCCTCCCGTCCGCGCGTTCGGCATGCGCGTCGAGCTCGTCTATACCGTGCTTCCGAGTGGCCGCGTCGACCTCAAGGTTTCCGGCGAGCCCTACGGCGACTATTCGGACATTATCCCGCGCATCGGCATCTCCTTCGAGGTTCCCGGTTGTGATCGTGCCGTCGAGTGGTATGGACACGGCCCGGGCGAGAACTATCCGGACTCGCTGCGCGCCAACCCGGTCGGTCATTACCGCACTACGGTCGACGACATGTTCACGCCCTACGTTATGCCCCAGGACTGCGCCAACCGCGAGGGTACCCGCTGGGTCGCCCTGCGCTCTGGCCATGGCGACGGCGTGCTGGTGACCCGTCCGGCTGACGCCGCCTCCAACCCGTTCTCATTTTCGGCATGGCCCTATAGCTGCGAGGCCATCGATAACGCCAAGCACGTCTACGACCTTGTTCCGGGCGATACGGTCACGGTCAACATCAACGACCAGTTGCTCGGCCTTGGCTCGAACTCTTGGGGTTCCGAGGTGCTCGATTCCTATCGCACCCGTTTTGAGAGCTTCAGCTTTGAGGTGTCCCTGCGGCCGCTGACGTCTGCCGATCTGGCTCAGGCGCTGGCACCCATTAAGGAGGCATAAGCCATGCATGTCTTTAACTCGCGCGCCGATTTCGACGCTCAGATGAAGTCCGTCAAGAAGTGGATGCGCACCGGCCAGGCGCTCGATGGCGTTGCCGACCTACAGCACGACGTGGCTTACTCCATCGGCGACTCGTTGGTTTACTGGTGGGTCTATGCCCGCGAGGCCGCAACCGCCGACCTGGTCGGTCACCGTCGCTACCATGCCGTGCTCGCTCCGCTCGACGGCGACCTGACCGTCGAGGTTGCCCCCAAGGCAGGCCTCACCTGCACCCGCGCTTACAGCGATATCGATGATCGCGAGCGCTTTGAGGGGGCGGGGGAGACCGTGACGATTCCCGCCGGCGGCGTTGCCGTCGTCGAGATCGACGAGGCGTATCGCGTCCTCGCCGACACTACGGATCCCCGCGTCGTGGTACTGCACGTGACGGTTGAAGGTTATTCCTTCCCCAACAAGTAGTATTCGTCCGTTTGGACGTTTGCTTCGCGCCGTTAAGGGGGATGGCTTTGTTGACTCCCTTTTCCCCATTCCCCTTAGCAGGTGCGCCGTCCGTGTTTGCACTTGCAGCTCGGACGGGTTTAGATGACATTTAATAGATGATTGGGAGGGCTTATGAGCTCTGAAAAACGAGGAACGATCGGTTCGTTCGCTCTGCTGGGCATGACGGTCGCCGCCGTGTTCGGTATCAAGAACATCATCAACAACAACGCGGCCATCGGCTTGGCAGCTGCGCCGTCGTTCTTCTTCGCCACGCTTTTGTACTTTGTCCCCTATACCCTGGTTACCGCCGAGTTCGTCGGCCTCAACAAGGACTCCGAGTCTGGCGTGTACGCATGGGTTAAGACCTCGATGGGTGGTCGCTGGGCGTTCCTGACGGCATTTAGCTACTGGTTCGTTAACCTGTTCTTCTTTGCGTCCGTCCTGCCCAACGTCATCATCTACGCGAGCTACGTGTTCTTTGGTGCCAACGCCGAGCTTTCGCAGCTATGGATCACCATTATCGAGATCGTCGTCTTTGCTATCGCCACGTGGGTTTCGACCAAGGGCGCTAAGTGGATCGGCTCCATTTCCTCCTTCGGTTCGACCGCGGCTCTCGGCCTGACCGCCGTGTTCATCCTGCTGTCCCTGGCTGCTGCCTTTGGCGGCGTTGAGTTCGCTACGGCTCCTACTCCCGCTAACATGGCTCCCGACATGAGCAACTTCGCAACTGCGTGGGGCTTCTTCGGTACGCTTGCCTGGATCATCCAGGGCGTTGGCGGCGCTGAGTCTGTCGGCGTGTTCCTTAACGACCTTAAGGGTGGCGTCAAGGCCTTCGTGCGCACCGTCGTTATCGCCGGCCTGACCATCGGCCTTCTGTATGCAGGCGCTTCGCTGCTGGTTAACCTGTTCATCCCCGAGGGCGGCGTTGCCATCTCCACCGGCATCTTCGACGTGTTCGGCGCTGTCTTTGCCCACTTTGGCATTCCTATGGAAGTGTCCACGCGCGTCATCGGCTTGATCCTTCTCGCCGCTACGCTGGGTTCCCTCATGATGTGGACCTCCGCTCCCATCAAGGTCTTCTTCACCGAGATCCCCAAGGGCGTCTTTGGTAGCAAGATCGTCGAGCTCAACGAGCACGGCATTCCTGCCCGCGCTGCCTGGCTGCAGTTCGCCATCGTCGTCCCCATCCTGATCATCCCGGCCCTGGGCTCCGGTAACCTCGACGACCTGCTCATGATCGTCACCAACATGACGGCTGCCACCGCTCTGCTCCCGCCGCTGCTGATCCTGCTTGCCTACTTTATGCTGCGCAAGAACTTCGACGCTGCTCCCCGTGGCTTCCGCATGGGCTCGCGCAGCTTTGGCCTGGTCGTTGCCGCATTCCTGCTTGTGGTCTTCTGCTTCGTGCTTATCTGCGGCACCATTCCGCTCGATCAGCCGCTGTGGCTGACGCTGGTCTACAACGTTGGCGGCGTGGTTGTCTTCTTGGGCCTTGCCGTGATGTGGTACAACCGCTACATCAACCGCCTGCGCGAGACCGATCCCGAGGCCGCCGAGAACGAGCTTCGCCCTTCCGTCCTCGATATGATGGAGTAGCGGCTAGGATTAATCTACGGCTGTGGAATAAATTGATTCCCTTTCCTAAGGAGGGGCCTTACGAGGCCCCTCCTTTTGTGTTTTGGGGCATGGTTTTGCCCACGGGGTATCCGGAGGGGCCCTCGACAAGCATCTAACGGTACAATAACTACCACGTGGCTGGGTTTGCCGGCCGAATGTGCGATGCCGCGGGAGGGGACATGGTCGAGTTTACAAAGACGATTAAAGATCCGTTGGGATTGCATGCCCGCCCGGTTGCGCTGCTCTATGACATCATTGCCAAGCATCGTAGCGACGTGTCGGTTTCGATTGGCAATCGTCATGTCGATGGCCGCGACGTTATAGGGCTCATGGCACTCTGTGGCGAATGTGGCGAGGACATCGTGTTCCGCGTTTCGGGCGTGGATGAGGCCTCGTGCGTCACGTCGATCAGAAATCTCTCACTCTAAGCATGATAGGGCGCGGTAAAGGATGGTCCTTTGCGGCGCCTCTTTTGTTTCGTATAGGAAACTTTTTCGAAATCTGAATGGGGACCCTTTCCAAAAAGTTAACCACGTGCTAGTTTACTAAAGCGAACATAGACGTGGTTAACTTTTATCGCGTCGATGTTGAGGACGAACTGACGTTAGGAGCAACTCATGTCTTGCGGACCGCAGATGCCGGCCATGCCGCTTTCGATGGTAAAAGCGGGCGAAACCGTGCGCGTGTCTCGTGTAAAGGGCAATGAGGACATGAAACACCACCTCAAGGACCTCGGCTTTGTCGAGGGCAACGAAATCCACGTGGTGAGCTCGAGTGGTGCCAATATCATCGTCACGGTGCTGGGCGCACGCTTTGGCATCGATTCCAAGGTTGCCATGCACATCATGACCGTCGGTTAGTCAGCAGCATTTCATAAAAACCGAAAGGGGGACAAGAGGATGAAGACGTTGGGTGACGTTAAGGTGGGCGAGAGCTCCACCATCGTCAAGCTTCACGGTGAGGGTGCGCTTCGCCGCCACCTTATGGACCTGGGGCTCATCAAGGGCACTTCGTTCAAGGTTGTGAAGGTTGCACCGCTCGGTGATCCGGTCGAGATCAACGTGCGCGGCTACGAGCTTTCCATCCGCAAGGAGGAGGCCGCCGTCGTCGAGGTCCAGTAAGGGCTCGCGGCGTATATTTCTGCAGGTAAAGTTAGGTATTTCTAACTTAATGCAGCAACTTTGAAGCACATTATCCAGCCTGCGCGGAGAAAGCAGCGCAGGCACACAAGGAAGAAGGATTGAATGGCGGATTCTCAGATCCATGTCGCGCTGGCGGGTAACCCCAACTGCGGCAAGACCACGCTTTTCAACCTGATCACCGGCGCCAACGGCTA
>URYA01000027.1 GCA_900551975.1 uncultured Collinsella sp.
CGAGCGCGGTGAGCTCAAGCTCAACGAGCCCGTCGAGATCGTCGGCATCAGGGATACCCAGAACACCGTCGTTACCGGTATCGAGATGTTCCGTAAGTCCATGGACTTCTGCGAGGCTGGCGACAACGTCGGTCTGCTGCTCCGCGGCATCAAGCGCGAGGACATCGAGCGCGGCCAGGTTCTCTGCAAGCCCGGTTCGGTTACCCCGCACACCAAGTTCACCGGTGAGATCTACGTTCTGACCAAGGAGGAGGGCGGCCGTCATACCCCGTTCTTCGATGGTTATCGTCCTCAGTTCTACTTCCGTACCACCGACGTTACCGGTACGGTCAAGCTCCCCGAGGGCACCGAGATGGCTATGCCTGGTGACCACATCACCATCGAGGGCGACCTCATCCACCCGATCGCCATGGAGGAGGGCCTGCGCTTCGCTATCCGCGAGGGTGGCCACACCGTCGGTTCGGGCATCGTCTCCACGATCATTGAGTAAATTAGCTCTTTGATATAGCTGACTTAGAGAACCCGGCACTTATATGGGTGCCGGGTTCTTTTCTGCAATGGATATTGAGCCGTTGCTGGTGTCGAGAGGATCGATAATGGTCCTGGATGCACCGTCGATTAGCTCTCGATGGCTTCATTGATGTGTTCCAAATATGAATGGATCCACCGAGAACCAATTGACTCGAGGTTTTCATTGACAGCACTTACGTGGAGCTGATAAAGTAACAACTCGTGCCCGTACGGGGCGGAAATGAAAGGTTCAGGATACATGCGTACTCTAGTTACTCTTGCGTGCACTGAGTGCAAGCGCCGCAACTATACGACCACCAAGAACAAGTCGACCATGCCTGATCGTATGGAGATCAAGAAGTATTGCCCCTGGTGCCGTCACCACACGCTGCACAAAGAGACTCGCTAGTCTCTAGTCACATACGCCAGTAGTTCAATTGGTAGAGCATCGGTCTCCAAAACCGAGTGTTGAGGGTTCGAGTCCTTCCTGGCGTGCCAGTCATTATTCCGTAAGCTCCCACTTGGGGGCTTACGGTTTACTCATGTATAAGCGCATTGCGCGGAGGTAACCCAAATGGCCAACAAGAAGAACAAGAAGAAGGCTCAGCAGCCGGCACCTGCCAACAGCGCTGCCGCCAACTCCAAGGTTGAGGCCAAGAAGGCCGTTGCCAAGAAGAACGAGAAGGCTGCGAAGTCCAAGAAGAACGAGAAGCCTGGTTTCTTCGCCCGCACCAAGAAGTATTTCGCTTCGGTCAAGTCCGAGATGAAGCGTGTCACGTGGCCCGATAAGAAGGAGCTCGTGAACTACTCGGTCGTCGTTTGCGCTTCTCTGGTCGTCGTCGGCGTCGTCATCGCTCTGCTCGATGCTGGCTTTGGCGAGGCTCTTGCTCTGTTCTCTGGATTGAGGGGCTAAACCATGTCTAAGCGTTGGTACGTCGTACACACTTACTCCGGATACGAGAACCGCGTAAAGTCCGATCTCGAGCATCGTATCGAGACCATGGGCATGCAGGACCGTATCTTTGATATCGAGATTCCTATGGAGCGCGTCACCGAGATCAAAGAGGGTGGCAAGCGCGAGACCAAGGATTCCAAGATCTTCCCGGGTTATGTCCTGGTCCGCATGGAGATGGATGACGATGCTTGGACGTGTGTTCGCAACACGCCCGGCGTCACCGGTTTCCTAGGCGGCAACGGCAAGCCCGCTCCGCTTTCCCGTGACGAGTACAACAAGATGACTCGTCGTCCCGGTAAGGGCGATTCGCCCAAGCGCACCTCGGTTGATATTCAGGTCGGCACGTCCGTCCGCGTCACCGATGGCCCGCTTACCGACTTTGATGGCAAGGTCTCCGAGGTTAACACCGAGGCTGGCAAGCTCAAGGTCACGCTGATGATCTTTGGCCGCGAGACGCCGGTCGAGCTCGACTTTAACCAGGTCGCTGTCATCGCTTAACTTTTCGTCCGTTCGCGCGAGCGTGCTTCTTCTGTGACTGCTCATCTCAGGAGTGCTTCTAACACGTGCGTGCTTACGATATAGCAAGTACTTCACACTCGTGATTCGAAAGGAATGACCATGGCTGAGAAGAAGGTTGCCAACGTCATTAAGCTCCAGATTCCTGCTGGTGCAGCTAACCCCGCTCCTCCCGTCGGCCCCGCCCTGGGCGCTGCTGGCGTGAACATCATGCAGTTCTGCCAGGCCTTTAACGCCGAGACGCAGGACAAGAAGGGCGACATCATCCCCGTTGAGATCTCTGTCTACGAGGATAAGTCCTTCTCCTTCATCACCAAGACCCCGCCGGCGGCTCACCTCATCAAGAAGGAGCTGAACCTCAAGTCTGGTTCCGCTAAGCCTCAGGCCGACAAGGTTGGTCAGCTCTCCCAGGAGCAGCTCACCAAGATCGCCGAGATCAAGATGCCGGACCTCAATGCTAACGACATTGACGCCGCCAAGAAGATCATCGCCGGTACCGCCCGTTCCATGGGCGTCACCATCGCTGAGTAGCGATTTCTTATGGTAACGACGGGTGCTCCGACCGGGGCGCCCGTTAAATGTGTGCAATAGGGCATACGATACGATGTGGGAGGGCTCACGCCCGTTTAACCACAGGAGGTAATGCACATGGCTAAGCATGGTAAGAGCTATAACGCCGCTGCCGAGAAGATCGACCGCGCCACGCTCTACACCCCCCTTCAGGCTGCCAAGCTCATTAAGGAGCTCGACACCGCCAAGTTCGACGAGACCGTCGAGGCCCACTTCCGTCTGGGCATCGATACTCGTAAGGCTGACCAGAACATCCGTGGTTCCATCTCCCTGCCCCACGGCACCGGCAAGACCGTTCGTGTTGCCGTCTTCGCCGAGGGCGAGAAGGCCCGCGAGGCTGAGGCTGCCGGCGCCGACATCATCGGTTCCGACGAGCTCGTCGCCCAGATTCAGAAGGGCGAGATCAACTTCGACGCCGCTATCGCTACGCCGAACATGATGGCCAAGGTTGGCCGCATCGGTAAGATCCTTGGTCCCCGTGGCCTCATGCCGAACCCCAAGCTCGGCACCGTTACCATGGACGTCGCCAAGATGGTCTCCGAGCTCAAGGCTGGCCGCGTTGAGTACCGCGCCGACCGCTACGGCATCTGCCACGTGCCCCTGGGCAAGAAGTCCTTCTCTGAGCAGCAGCTCGTCGAGAACTACGCTGCCCTGTACACCGAGATCCTGCGCGTCAAGCCCTCTTCTGCTAAGGGCAAGTACGTCAAGTCCATCTCCGTGTCTTCCACCATGGGCCCTGGCGTCAAGGTCGATCCCGCTGTCCAGCGTGACTTCCTGGCTGAGTAACTGCTAGTTACTGCCTGAGCAAAGCAAGCATTGCTAAAGAAACCCGGTTCTGCCTTGTGCAGGACCGGGTTCTTGCTATCGCGTCAAAAGCACCATAAAGGGGACAGTGTCCCCTTTATGGTGGTTACCAGGGTGTTCTGGCTGTTGAGGACTCGATGGCATCGTGGCGTTTGAGCTCGCGGCGCATGGTTTGCGAATTGAGCCAGGCTGCCTGCCAGCCACGGATGGGGTAGCGCGTCTGGTCGAGCTCAAACTGCGTATAGCCGCAGGCGTTGATGATCGTCGTTCCACACACATGCTGCCGCTCGCGCTGAAAATCGTAACCGTAGCTTTGGTGTACATGCCCATGCACCATGTAGTCGGCCCCCCAGGATTCAAGCGCCGTGTTAAAGCACTCAAACCCTCGATGCGGCAGATCGTCCAGATCACCCATACCGGCGGCGGGTGCATGGGTAAGCAGAATGTCGCACCCGCCGACCATCCTAACCTTACGCGACAGCTTACGCATGCGCTTGGACATCTCGCGTTCGGTGTACATGTTGGCGCCGTCGCGATAACGCATGGACCCGCCAAGGCCCGCAATGCGAATCCCTCGGTACGTGTACACGCTGTCTTCTACGCAGATACATCCGCCCGGTGCATGACGTGCGTAGCGGTCATCGTGATTGCCACGCACGTAGATGAGCGGTTTGTTGATGACCGTAACCAAAAACTCAAGATAGTCCGGGTCCAGATCGCCGGCGGACAAAATCAGGTCGACGCCCTCAAAGCGTTCCTTGCGAAAGCACTCCCAAAGGCATCGTTCTTCGGTATCGGCTATGGCAAGGATTTTCATAGGGCAGGGACTTTAGGCTCATCGTCGAGCTGCGGAATGGTGCCTACCACGTTATCCGCCAGCCAATTCATCTCGACAATCTGCGTGCTCGGCAGCGGAGGGAAGCCTTCGATCTGTACCACGCCGTTCTGGCTGTGGAGCTCGCCGCCAAAGGGGTTGATGGATCCCTCAACAATGCCGTTACGGAGCAACTGCACGAGTTTGCGCGTCTGGTAGGGTAGGCCCGGAGCGTAACGGATGTCGATAACGCCAGAGCTCATGCCGTACCAGTAGTTGACGGCGCGCACTTGGTTGTCATCGCTGGTCTCGTCCCACGTGCCGTGCAGAAGGCTGCGAACGATGAGCTCGTAGTAACGGCCCCAGTTCCATACCGGCATGGCGATGCCGGTAACCTTGCCATCGACCAGGCGGTGAAGCCCGTAGGCCGTTGGGTCTTCGAGCGACTTTGACATGTCGGCGCCGGTCATGACGCTTACACCTTCGCGGCACATGGCCTCGGCAAGGCCTCCGGCGGGCACATCGCCCCAAGTCAGGATAATTTGCGCACGGGGGTCGAGCAGCGAGGCGCCAATCGCAAAGGCGTTGATCTCGCTGAGCGCGCCCGAGGCGAAGACCGACGCGTGGTAGCCGATGCGGTGGTTGTCCGCCATGCTGGCGGCAAGGGCGCCCAGGAGGAACTTGGCCTCGTACATCTTGCCAAAGTACGAACGGACGCTTTGATGGGGAAGGCCGATAGAGCAGTTGAGGAACCGAACCTGGGGATACTCAACGGCAGCCCTGAGCGTGTATTCCATCAGGCGGTGCGAGGTCGAGAAGATGACGTTTGCCCCATGTTTGACAGCCGTTTCCACGGCGGCGTAGAACACATCCGGATCGTGACAGTCCTCGAACGCCTCGGTGCGCACGATACCGCCAAAGTGCTCATCGAGATACTGACGCCCTTGGTCGTGCAGGCTGTCCCAGCTCGACGTCGCACAGGGGAACTCATGGATAAAGGCGATGCGCAGGGGGTTGGTCGCCGAATAGACGGTCTTGCCCATAAAGAAGTTGAGCACGCCGGAGGTGGACTTGGCGGGCGACTCCTCCTCGTCGACGCTCGGCGCTTCAACAAGATCGACCTTGTCCTCGTCATTTTTGCCGGCAATGACCAGCTCGCGCCAAATCTTGCACAGGCGGTTTACGACGATATCCGTTGGCGTATCCAGCAGGCGGTCCTGGTTGTACACATTGAGGTACACGAGCATGGCGTCGGCGGGCGTAATGTCCAGGTGGTCGCCGCCTGCGCGAAGGTAGGCGCGCTTAAAGAGCAGGAAGGGGTGGCGCAGGGAGTCGACCTTTTTCTGCGGCCATTTTTCGATAAGATTCTGACCGAGCATCTTGGCGAGCGTCTCGTAGCTTCCCTCACGCGAGAACTCGATCTCGTATAGGGGGCAGACGCGCCAAAACGCGCAGAACTCGCCGTACAGGCGGCTTTCGACGGAATCCCATGTGCCGGGGTAGAGACGGGTGACCTTGGCCGAAACCGTCGGGGCGTCTAGGAATTTGAGGACACTGACGCGTTTGTTGCCTTCTTGGACATAGAACCGATGCATGAACTCGGTGACGATGACGGGGTCGCGATAGCCCTCGGTCACCTGGATGTCGTAGAGGTTGGACCACTTGCGGGCGAACTCGGTGCTAAACGGAAGCAGGGGCATAAAGTTACACGAAAAGGTGGACTGACGGCCCTTGGTGACCGTGCCGACGACCATTTCGAGCGGAATATCCCGCAGGCCGACATTCTCTCGCTGACCTAAGGGGAGCTGAGCAACCAAGCTATCGAGGTCCGTAAGGTATGGATGCTCGCTTTGGCTAATGGCGCGTCGACGCCCTTGCTCGCCGCGCTTGCGTGCTTGACGATAGGCCTCTTCCATGGTGTCTACTCCCTTAGTCGTTTAAACAACGATATGAACCATGGTACCACGAATGAAAACCACTACAAAGATGCCTGTCCCCTTTGCGGTGGTTTAGGCGATGATGGGGGCGATGGCGCGGATGCAGGCGTCGGCTGCCGTGAAAGTAGTGCTGTCGTCGCTGACGATAAAGATGATCTTTCCTTTGATGCCAAAGTCGCCGATTTCGCTAAAGAGTACGTAGGGCTCCTTGTCAAAGCCCGAGATGGGCGAGATGGCCGTTTTGGTTGCGCTCGTGAGCTCGTCTGCCAGCACGTCAAGGGAGGCCCACTTAGACGTGTCCTTTACGGCAACGGGCACGGCCACGCGCCCAAAGGGCATCAAATGCACGAGCGTGTTCTTGGAGATGTTGGAATTGGGCACAATGATGGTCTGTCCACAGGCATCCTCAATCGTCGTATGGCGCCAAGTGATGTCTTGGACAACGCCGGATACGCCGCCGACCTCGATATTGTCGCCGGGTTTGATGATGCCCATAAAGGTCACCTGCATGCCGCCGATAAGGTTTGATAGCGTGTCCTGAAAGCCGAGCGAGATGGCGATGCCGCCGACGCCAAGAGCGGCGACGAGGGCGTTTGCATTAATGCCAAAACAGTTGTCGAGGATAAAGCTGCCGCCAATCATCCAGATGACGGCGCGCGCGATGTTGATGAAGATACTCGATGCCGGAAGCGGGTTATCGTCTCGGTTAAGCAGATGGTTCAGGGTCTTGGATACGACCTTGGCGGCGACGGCGGTGCCTATCGCCAAGATGACGGCCCAGATGATGTTGTGGACCCACCGTTGCTCAAAGAAATGAAGAATCGGCTCAAACAATTCCATGTAGGGAAAACCTCCTTATGATCGTCCAACCATGATACCCACCAAGAAGCCCGTCCGATCACATCGGACGGGCCGATAACTTGAGATGGGGTGGCCGCGGTGGCGTAAGCTGGGGCGCCGGCGAGCACGCCGGCAAGGAGTGCGGCGGTCAAGCAAGACGGGGAAGAGAGCTTCTCGTGGCAGTTTCCTTAGTCCTTAACCAGTAGTTCCTGCTGACGCTGGATTATCGACATAATATGCGAAAACCGCCGCAAGGGCGTCTGTCCCTTTGCGGCGGTTTTGGCGTTTGCGCAGATAAAACCTGCCAAAATAAACCTGTCCCTTTTTGGCAGGTTTTAGCTCAGCAGCATGCGGTCGTTGGCGAGCTCGCCTCCCGAGACCTCCTCGAACTTCTGCAGCAGGTCGGCTACGGTGAGCGACTTCTTCTCATCGCCCGCCACGTCGTAGATCACGTGGCCTTCGTGCATCATGATCAGACGGTTGCCCAGACGGATGGCGTCGTTCATGTTGTGCGTGACCATGAGCGTGGTCAGGTGGTTCTCGTCGACGATCTCCTCGGTCAGGTTAAGCACCTTAGAGGCCGTCTTGGGGTCGAGGGCCGCGGTGTGCTCGTCGAGCAGCAGCAGGCGCGGCCTGGTGAGCGTGGCCATCAGCAGGGTGAGTGCCTGGCGCTGGCCACCCGAGAGCAGGCCGACCTTGGCGTTGAGACGCGTGTCCAGACCAAGGTCCAGGCGCTTGAGCAGCTCGACGTACTCATCTTTCTCGGCCTTGGTGACGCCCCACGAAAGGCCGCGACGCTGGCCGCGACGCTTGGCGAGGGCCAGGTTCTCGGCGATCTGCATGTCGGCAGCGGTACCGCGCATGGGGTCCTGAAACACGCGGCCCAGGTACTTGGCGCGCTGCGACTCGCTCAGGCGCGAGATGTCGGTGCCGTCGAGCTCAATAACGCCCGAATCGAGCGGGTACACGCCGGCGATCATGTTGAGCAGCGTGGACTTGCCGGCGCCGTTGCCGCCGATCACGGTTACAAAGTCGCCGTCATTCAGGGTGAGGTCGACGCCGGTGAGCGCGCGCTTCTCGGTGACGGTGCCCTTGTTAAAGGTCTTCTTGACGTGCGAGAGCTTAAGCATCTGCCTCATCCCCCTTCGTGTAGGAGCTGCGGAGCTTATAGCGCTCCCAAACCACGGGCACGCACAGGGCCACAGCGACAATCACGGCGGAGAGCAGCTTCATGTCGTTGGCGTCCATGCCCAACTGCAGCACGATGGCGCGGATAAGGAAGTACACCACGGAGCCAAAGACGGCGGAGGCAAGACGGACGCTAAACTGCGTGAGGCCGCCGGGCAGCAGACGGCCGAGCACCTCGCCGATAACAATGGCGGCAAGACCGATAACGATGGCACCGGTGCCCATACCAATGTCGGCATACTTTTGGCTCTGGCAGATGAGCGCGCCCGAAAGGCCGATGAGGGCGTTGGAGAGCACGAGGGCGATCATCTTGGTGGAGTTGGTGTTGACGCCCAGAGCGCGGATCATGTACTCGTTGTTGCCGGTGGTTCGCAGCGCCGAGCCGATCTCGGTGCCAAAGAACCAATACAGGATGGCAACGATAGCCACGGCGAGCAGGATGCCCAAGATGATGGCAACGGTGGACTGCGGCAGACCGGTCATATTGCTGACGGCCGAGAACACGGTGCCTTTGGCAAGAATGGGCGTATTGGACTTGCCCATGATACGCAGGTTAATGGACCACAGGCTGATCTGGGTGAGGATTCCGGCGAGGATCGCGGGAATCTCAAAGACGGTGGTCAAAATGCCCGTGACGGCACCCGCGATGGCGCCGGCGCACATACCGGCCAGCACGGCGAGCAGCGGGTCGACGTTGTTATTGACGATGAGCACAGCGCAGACGCAGCCGCCGAGGGCAAAGCTGCCGTCGCAGGTCATATCGGGAATGTCGAGCAGGCGGAACGTGATAAACACGCCAAGCACCATAATGCCCCAGAGGACGCCCTGCGAAACGGCGCCCTGCAATGCAATGAGCATGCTTCATACCTCCTAGGATAGGGTGGACACGTGGTTCACCATGATAGCGGTAACAATGCATAAAAGAGCTGCGGCCGGATGTTTTGACTCATCCGAAACAAGCTCCGAAACAAGCAGGGCGAACGCCGGTCTACAGCGCCCGCCCCTGTGGCTCAGATATTGAATAACGCGGCTAAAGCGCGAGCACGGGCTCTAGACGCATGCCGCGTATGGCATTACGCGTCCAGAGCGGAAAGGTCGATGCCCAGGGCCTCGGCCATTTCGTCGTTCTTGACGACGACCAGGTCCTTGCTCGAGAGGTGCTTGATCGGCATGTCTTCGGGCTTGGCCTCGCCCTTCAGGATCTTAACGGCCATCTCGCCCGCGGCGTAGCCCAGGTCCTCGTAATTGATGGAGAGGGTGAACAGGCCGCCGGCCATGCACATACCCTCCTCGCCAGTCACGAAGGGAAGCTTGTTTTCCTTGCAGATCTGGCCGACCTGCGAGGCACCCGCGGCGATGGTGTTGTCGGTGGGGGAGTACAGCGCGTCGACCTTGCCCACGGCAGACTCGACGACGGACTGAATCTCGTTGGAGCTCGAGACGGTGAAGTCAGTGTACTCGAGGCCCAGCTTGTCGAGCTCCTTCTTGGCGGCCTTGATCTGGACGTCGGAGTTGGACTCGGCGGTGCAGTAGAGCAGGCCGACCTTTTTAACGTCGGGCAGGACCTTCTGCATCATCTCGAGCTGCTCGGCGACCGGGGTGAGGTCAGAAGCGCCCGTGACGTTGGTGCCGGGCTTGTCGTTGTCCTGGACCAGGCCGGAGGCGGCGTAGTCGGTGATGGCGCAGCCCACGATGGGGATATCGGCCGTGGCGCCGGCGGCAGCCTGCGCGGCGGGCGTTGCGATGGCATAAATCAGGTTGACGTTGTCGCCCACAAACTTGTCGGCAATGGACTTACACGTGGACTGGTCGTTCTGGGCGTTCTTCTGGTCGATCTTGACCTTAAGGCCGCTCTCCTTGATGGCCTTGACAAAGCCGTCGTTGGCGGCATCGAGTGCGGAGTGCTCGGTGAGCTGCAGAACGCCGATGGTGTAGTCGGAACCGACGGCAGCAGAGCCGGAACCAGAGTTGCCGCCGCATCCGGCGAGCGGGGCGAGCGCGAGCAGGCCGGCGGAGACCAGAAGGCTCCTGCGGCTGATGGTGATGTCCTTCATATCATTACCCCCAGTATAAAAATGGCTGGAAACACTGCACTGGGACAAAGTGCAAGTGGAACTATAGTAGCGCTGATGTCCATTTTTACAACAGCCTGGCGGGTTTTTTAATACAGAATCGGATGGGCGGTACGGGTAGTCGAATGGGCGGCGGAGGGTCTTATGCGGCGGAGGAGGCGTCGTCCTCGTCCAAGGCGGCGAAGAGCTTCTTGCCGTCGAGCAGGCGCGTGCTGACGTTTCTCATTCGGCCAATCTCTACAGTACGCAACGTGTCATCGGCGCCTCGGGCGTCGTAGACCGTTCCCAGCAGATACGAGATGCCATCGCGCTGCCTGATGGCAAAGGGACGGAGTGTCATCCGTGCTGCTTCGGTTTCGCCACGTGTCGTGACGCTCGAAATATCAAAACTCACCGTGGTTCCGTGGTCGATGGCCTGCTCGACGAGCTCGCACGTGTCGATGCGCTTGATGGGCGTGCGTGTTGCCTTGGTAGCCTTGCTGCCTGCGCTTGGAGCGGGTTCGGGTGTATCGAGGTAGCCGCGAACGTCGGCGCTCGCCATGGCAACTAAGTGCTGCGCCATGCTCTTGCGGATAGCGATAGGCGTGGAGCGGTTGCGCATGACCATACCGTGGAGCCGGATGATCTCTTCATCGGTGAGCGGGCGGGTAAGAAGTTTGTAGCCCACGCCGCGTTTGTACTCAATTTCGTATCCGGCATGGCGAAGCGCGGAGATGGCGGTGTAGATGCTGCGCCGCGCCGCCGAGATGGGCATGCGGGCGGGGTCGTCGGGATGGGCGAGGCGCCGGATCAACTCATCGGAAAGCATGGCCTTGTCCTCGCCGGTGTTTTCGCTTAATAGTTGCAGGATGCGAACGGCGCGATAGGCTGCCATCGAGGCGGCGCCTCTAGTCGTGGTGTCGTAGGTTTCAACAGCGGCTTCGGTCATGGTACCCACGTCCTTTCCGTTTTGGGTGGCGACGGTATGGAGCCTAGGACGTGGGGCTTTCCCAGGGGTGCAGGGCGCTCTGGGCGGTCGGTAGTCGTCGGCAAACGGCGGGTCGAGTTTTCAACAGCCCTGGTCAACTGACCAAAAACTTGCCAAAAGCTTGACGGATGCTGTTGAAAAAAGCGTCTCTCGACCGATGTCGAGAGACGCTTATGCGATGAGCGTTGGCGTGTGGCGACGCGAGCTAGCGTCCGACAATTAGAAGTCGGCGTTGCCCACGGTGCGCGGGTGCGGCAGGACGTCGCGGATGTTGCCCACGCCGGTCAGATACATGACCAAGCGCTCGAAGCCCAGACCGTAGCCGGCGTGCTTGCAGGAACCGTAGCGGCGCAGGTCAAGGTAGTACTTGTACTGCTCGGGATTCATTCCCAGGTCCTTGATGCGGGCCTCGAGCAGATCCAGGCGCTCCTCGCGCTGGGAGCCACCGATGATCTCGCCGATACCGGGAACCAGGCAGTCGGCGGCGGCGACGGTCTTGCCGTCCTCGTTCATGCGCATGTAGAAGGCCTTGATCTCGGCCGGGTAGTCGGTTACGAAGGTCGGGCGCTTAAAGTGCTCCTCGGTCAGGAAGCGCTCGTGCTCGGTCTGCAGGTCGATGCCCCAGCTCACGGGGTAGTCAAACTTGTGACCGGCGGCGACGGCCTGCTCCAGGATCTCGACGGCCTCGGTGTAGGTAACGCGGGCAAAGTCGGAGTTGGCGACATGGTCCAGGCGCTCGAGCAGACCCTTGTCCACAAACTTGTTGAGCATATTAAGCTCGTCGGGGCAGGTTGCCATGACGAGCTTAAGGACGTACTTGAGCATGGCCTCGGCGTTATCCATGTAGTCGTTAAGGTCGGCAAAGGCCATCTCGGGCTCGATCATCCAAAACTCGGCGGCGTGGCGCGTGGTGTTGGAGTTCTCGGCACGGAAGGTGGGGCCAAAGGTGTACACGTCGCCAAAGGCCATGGCAAAGTTCTCGGCATTGAGCTGGCCGGACACGGTGAGGCTTGCATGCTTGCCAAAGAAGTCCTGGCTCCAGTCGACCTCGCCGGACTCGGTGAGGGGCGGATTTTTGGGGTCGAGCGTGGTCACGCGGAACATCTCGCCGGCGCCCTCGCAGTCACTCGTGGTGATGATGGGGGTGTTGACGTAGGTGAAGCCGCGGCTCTGGAAGAACTCATGCACCGCGAAGGCCGCGGCGGAGCGCACGCGGAAGGTCGCGTTGAAAAGGTTCGTGCGCGGGCGGAGATGCTGGATGGTGCGCAGGAACTCTACACTGTGGCGCTTCTTCTGCAGGGGATAGTCCGGCGTGGAAGCGCCCTCGACCGTGACCTCCTCGGCCTGCAGCTCAAAGGGCTGGGGACGCTCAGGCGTGAGCACAACGGTACCCTCCACGCGAAGCGAAGCGCCCACACCAGAGGCTGCAACCTCCTCATAGTTGCTTAACTGGTCACGGTTCATAACAACCTGGAGATCTTTAAA
>URYA01000028.1 GCA_900551975.1 uncultured Collinsella sp.
TCTGGTGGAGCCCCGCGCTCCGGCCGACTTCTTCGACGAGTGCATGGCGCTTGCGAAAGCCGAGGCGGACGGCAGCAAGCGGCTCCCGCTCAAGGCGCACGCCCCGTGGGAGCCGGTAATTCCCTCTGGCACGGCCAACATCGTCTGGATCGTCGGCGCCTCGGGATTCGGCAAGCCCGTCGCCGAGGTTGTCCACCGCCCCGAGCTCTTCTGCGAGCGCTGCGGCTGCGAGCCCACCGATACCGCCACGCCCGAGCGCGTCGCCCAGGTGCTCAATGCCGAGATGCAAGAGATGAAGCTCAGCACCGCACGCGTCATGCTCAACCAAGTCGACACGCTCAGCGACCCCACGATGGCCGACCGCTTCGAGGCAGCCCTCGGCCGCCCCGTCGTCGCCACCAGCCTCAAATAGCCGGCGCTGCCCCAGAAGACCTATAAGTTGCGGTGGAATAGTTCCTGAAACGGCCTATTTGGCGGCTAAACGGCCGCAAACAGTCCGTATTTCACCGCAACTGAGGAGGGGACACGGCATCTTTGCTGCTAGCGGGGCACGTAGCGACCGGGCTGGACTCCGGTGGGCTCGCCATCGCGTGCCGCCAGCACGCCGTTCACAAACACGGCCTTGGCGCGGCCATGTGCCTCAAAACCCTCGAGCGGCGTGTAGTCCACAGCCTGATGCTGCGTCGCCGCGCTAATGGTCCAGCGCGCCTTGGGATCCCACACGCACACGTCGGCATCGGCGCCCTCGGCAAGACAGCCCTTGCGCGGATACATGCCAAAGACGCGCGCCGGGTTCTCGCTCATCAAGCGGCACAGATCCTCGGGTCCCAGCTGTCCCTCAAAGCTCGTGGCAATCGCGACGGGACGATGCTCCACGCCGGGCCCGCCGTTGGGAATCGCGCGGAAATCATCGCGTCCGCGGTCCTTTTGCCCGTGCAGGTTAAAGCTGCAATGATCGGTCGCAATAGTATCGATCTCGCCGGCCACAAGCGCCTCGCGCAGCGCGGCACGGTCGCCGGCATGGCGCAGTGGCGGGCTCATCACATACTTGGCACCCGCAAAGCCGTCCTCGCCCTGCTCCAAGTAGCAAGTATCGTCGAGCATCAGATACTGAGGGCAGGTCTCGACATAGATGTTCTTCTGCCCGCGCGCTTTGGCAGCGCGAATGGCCTCGAGCCCCAGCTTGGTCGAAAGGTGCACCACATTGACTGGAGCGTCCCCGGCTAAGTGCGCCAGATACAGCAGACGACTCACGGCCTCACCCTCGCACCCGTCCGGACGGCTGAGCGCATGCCCCTCGGGCCCATGAATCCCCTGCTCGTACACGCGCTTCTGCAGTTCATTCACCAGCGTACCGTTCTCGCAATGCACGCAGAGCATGCCGCCCACGCGCTTGAGTTCCTCCAGCACCTCGAGCGTCTCGGCGTCGTCCAGGCGCAGGTGGTCATAGGCAAAGTAGGTCTTAAACGACGACACGCCCGCCTCGCGCATGGCCGAAAGATCGGCGCGGTTGCGTTCATTCCACTCGGCGAGTGCCATATGAAACGCGTAGTTGGCCGTGCAGGTTCCGTCGGCGCGGCGATGCCACTCGGCCAAGGCATCGGGCATGGTCACGCCGCGATCGGCCGTCGCGTAGTCCACGATGGTCGTCGTACCGCCGCAGGCAGCCGCACGCGTACCGGTCTCAAAGCTATCGGCCGTCCAATCCATGCCAGTCCAGCACTGCATGTGCGTGTGGCCGTCGATAAAGCCGGGGAACACCCAACAGTCGGTGGCGTCCTGGACGGTATCGCCCTCGCCCGGCTCGATTGCCGCGGCGATCCGCACAATCTTATCGCCCTCCATGGCAAGATCGGCGCGGCGAAGCCCCTGGGGCGTCACGAGCGCGCCGTTTTTGATGATGATCATAATTGCTCCTTATTGATTGATGCAGTTGGCCACGCGATCAAAATACGAGCAGGCGGCGATATGCTCCGTTATGCGTTGCTGTCCCTTGGCGGTATCGACGTCCCACAGCTCGTAGGCACGCGCCTCGACCAGCACCACGTCGGTACGGTCCTTGAGGATCGAACCGCCGCCGTCCTTGCCCTCAAGACACATAAGTGCATCGAACAGTTCCGCCGGAAAGAGCACCGGGCTCGAAGGCTCACCGTTGCACGCAAGACGCACCGGATGTTTGCGGCCACACTCGTCAAACGCACGAACCATAGCCTCAAAAGAACCCGAACTCACGAGCGGCTGGTCGCCCGGCAAAAAGAGGCAACCTTTCCAGTTGCGTTCGACTCCCCACGAAAGGCCCGCACGGACGCTTTCGCTGCGCAGCTCGCCATCGTGCAGCACGCACGGGCAATGCTTGTCCTCGCAAATCTGGGCGACCTCGGGCCAACGCGTCGAAACCACGACGTCAAAGCCCCGGGGAACCGAATCGATGGTCCGGGCAATCAGCGGCTCGCCATAGATATCGGCAAGCATCTTGTTAGAGCCAAACCGCTTGCCCTCGCCCGAAGCCATAATGACGCATCCAAGTTTCATGGTGATACCTCCCCTGAAACCATCGTACCCATAACTCGCGCCGCGGGCATCTACATCGAAAGCGCTTATCCCGCACGCCCGCGATGCAAAAAGGGGCACCCCGCCGGTTGGCAGAGCGCCCCCTTTACATGGCTTACCTCAACCCGGCTTTAGGCCTGGAGCCAACGGGCGGTGTTGCGCTCGTCGAGGGCCTTGAGGGTAGCGGCGGGATCGGCAACCTTCTGCAGGAACATCATGGCTGCGATGGCGTACGGCTTGTAGCTGGCCTCCTTGTACATGCCCACGCGGTGCATGTCGAAGACGTCGGCGTTAACCTCGCCGTGCTCGCAGGAGACACCGGAGATGTCGGCGGGCAGCGGGTGCATAAAGATGGTGTCCTGGCCGTTGGCAGTCTTCTCCATGAGCTCGGTCGTAGAGCACCAGTCCTGATGGGTGGCGTTCTGGGCGAGCAGCTCCTTCTCGAGCGCGGCGATGCCGGCGTCGTCGCCCTCGGCGTACAGGTTGGTGCGCTTCTCCATGGCGGCAAACGGAGCCCAGCTCTTGGGGATCACGATGTCGGCGCCCTCGAAGGCCTCGGCCATAGTGTTGACCTGCTTAAAGGTGGTGCCGGACTCGGCGGCATAACCCTTGGCGCGCTCGACGACCTCAGGCATGAGGTCGTAGCCCTCGGGGTGGGCCAGGGTGACGTCCATGCCAAAGCGGGGCAGCAGGCTGATCAGCGACTGCGGGCAGGACAGCGGCTTGCCGTAAGAGGGCGAATAAGCCCAGGTGACGGCAACCTTCTTGCCCTTGAGGTTCTCGAGGCCGCCAAACTCGTTGATGAGGTAGAGCATGTCGGCAGAGGACTGCGTGGGGTGATCGGAGTCGGACTGCAGGGAGATGAGCGTGGGACGGTGATCCAGAACGCCGTCCTCGTAAGCCTGCTGGACAGACTCGGAGACCTCGGCCATGTAGGCGTCGCCCTTGCCGATGTACATGTCATCGCGGATGCCGATGACGTCGGCCATGAAGGAGATCATGGTAGCGGTCTCGCGGACGGTCTCGCCGTGAGCGATCTGGGACTTCTTCTCGTCCAGGTCCTGCAGCTCAAGGCCGAGCAGGTTGGCGGCCTTAGAGAAGGAGAAGCGCGTACGGGTGGAGTTGTCACGGAACAGGGAGACGGCCAGGCCCGAGTCGAAGATCTTGGACGAAACGTTGTTCTCGCGCAGCTCGCGCAGGGCGTCGGCGACGATGTAGAGCGCCTTGAGCTCATCGGTGGTCTTGTCCCAGGTGTGCAGGAAGTCGCTGCCGTACATACCCTTAAAATCGAGGCCGTTCAGCTGCTCGACGAGCTCGGTAAACTTGACGTCCATGTAAATGTCCTTTCTAAAGGTGAAACGATCGCAATGAGTAGACGTGCTCCGGCATGCGCGTGTGGCTAGAACATGCAGAGCACTATGACGAGGACCCGCCACCGTTGAGGAAGCATGGGAGATAACGACCGCGGGCCCCGAGTCAACAGGGGATGCCGGGGACACGAGCGGCCCCCGGCTCAACAAAATCGAGGAATGGGACTAATCGATCTTGTTGTTGGTCAGACCGGCGCGGAACACGGTGGCGTCGCCATCGGCCTGGCTCGGATCGTAGAGGTTCAGGGCAGCCACATACATGGCGGCAGCGGTGACCAGGTCGTCCTTGTAGGTGACCTCGTTGGGAGCGTGAGCCTGAGACTCGGCACCCGGGCCAAAGCCCACGCAGGGGATGCCATAGCGGCCCTGGATGGAAACACAGTTCGTGGAGAAGGTCCACTTGTCGCACAGTGGACGACCAGTGCGCTTGTCCATGCTGGGCTCGCAGCCGATGCGCTCGTCACCGAACATGGCCTTGTGGGCGTCGACGAGGGCCTTGACGTGCGGAGCGGTCTCCTTGTTGATCCACGTGGGGAAGTAAGCCTCGGTCTCGTAGACCTCGCCGGTCCAGGACGGACGGTCGTACATGTACATGGAGACCTTCACGTCGTCGCCGTACTTCTTGGCGGCCGGCAGGTTGCGGATCTCGTCCAGGCAGGACTCCCAGGTCTCACCGGCGGTCATGCGACGGTCGATGGAGATGGCGCAGGAATCAGCCACGGCGCAACGGCTGGGGCTGGTGTAGAAGATCTGGCTGACGGTGCAGGTGCCGCGGCCCAGGAAGCGGGCGTCCTCGAAGTGCTCGGGGTTGTACTTGGGGTCGAGCATCTTGACGAGACCCTTGATGTCGGTCGACTCGTCGCAGCCGTTGTTGTTGAGGGCGCGGACGTCGGCGATGATGTCGGCCATCTTGTAAATGGCGTTATCGCCGCGGTCGGGAGCGGAGCCGTGGCAGGAGGTGCCGTGAACGTCGACGCGGATCTCCATGCGGCCGCGGTGACCGCGGTAGATGCCGCCGTCGGTGGGCTCGGTGGAAATGACGAACTCGGGCTTAATGCCGTCCTTGTTGTAGATGTACTGCCAGCACATGCCGTCGCAGTCCTCTTCCTGGACGGTGCCGACGACCATGATCTTATAGCCCTCAGGGATGAGACCCATGTCCTTCATCATCTTGGCAGCGTAGGTAGCGGAAGCCATGCCGCCCTCCTGGTCGGAGCCGCCGCGGCCGTAGATGATCTCGTCGGTCTCGTAGCCCTCATAGGGATCGGCATCCCAGTTCTCGATGTTGCCGATGCCGACGGTGTCGATGTGGGAGTCGATGGCGATGATCTTGTCGCCCTCGCCCATAAAGCCCATGACGTTGCCCAGGCCGTCGACCTTGACCTCGTCATAGCCAAGGCTCTCCATCTCGGCCTTGATGCAGGCAACAACCTCACCCTCCTCGCAGGACTCAGAGGGGTGGGAGATCATGGCGCGCAGGAAGCGAGTCATATCAGCACGATGGGACTCAGCAGCAGCCTTGATAGCGTCGAAATCGAGTTCTTTAGCCATTGTTCATAACCTTTCAAACGAAGAAATCTACCTGTGAGGTGGCGGAGCGATACCTATTTACTCCGCCCCAACGATTAGCAAGTGGGGTATTCGCCTTCCCAGACGATGCGACGGTACTGATCCGGATCGGTGTCACCTTCCGTGGAGAAGCAGAGCACGGAGCTCGTCTTATCCAGGCCGATGAGCTCTTTGAGCTCGGCGTACTCAGGATCGAGCATGAGGGTCTCGACCAGGCCGGTGGTCACAGCACCGGACTCGCCGGAGATGACGCGCGGGTCGCCCTTCTCGGGAGCGCCCAGGGTGCGCATGCCGCGAGCGGTGACCCAGTCGGGGCAGGACACGAAGGCGGTGGTGTGGTTGCGCAGGATATCCCAGCCCAGAATGTTGGGCTCGCCGCAGCACAGACCGGCCATGATGGAGGGCATGTCACCGTCCACGATGCGCGGATCGCCGTCGCCGGCGGCAGCGCCCTTGTACAGACAGGCGGCAGGCGCGCACTCGACCACGACGAAGGTGGGCGGGTTATCGGGATACAGGTTGGTGAAGTAGCCCACCACGGCGCCAGCCAGCGAGCCCACGCCAGCCTGGACAAACACGTGCGTCGGGCGGTTGATGGCCATCTCACGCAGCTGCTCGGCAGCCTCGGAGGCCATGGTGCCGTAACCCTCCATGATCCAGGACGGGATCTTCTCGTAGCCCTCCCAGGCGGTGTCCTGAACGATGACGCCGCGCTCGCAGGCGTCGGCCTCGGCGGCGGCCATGCGCACGCACTCGTCGTAGTTGACCTCTTCGATGGTCACCGTTGCGCCCTCGGCGGCGATGTTATCGAAGCGGGGCTTGGTGGAACCCTTGGGCATGTGCACGACGGCCTTCTGGCCCAGCTTGTTGGCAGCCCATGCCACGCCGCGGCCATGGTTGCCGTCGGTGGCGGTAAAGAAGGTAGCCTGGCCAAAGTCCTTGGCAAGCTGATCGGAGGTCAGGTAATCGAAGGTGCAGTCGGCAACGTCCTTGCCGGTCTCGTCGGCAATGTAGTTGGCCATGGCAAACGATCCGCCCAGAACCTTAAAGGCGTTGAGGCCAAAGCGATAGCTCTCGTCCTTAACGCACAGGTTGGACAGACCCAAGCGCGCAGCCTGACCGTCCAGGCGGGCAAGCGGGGTGACGGTATATTGAGGGAACGACTGGTGGAAGGCGCGGGCCTTCTTCACGTGGTCGAGGCTCATGATTCCCAAGTGCTTGTCATCGCTCTTGGGCATCGTGTTGCCCGCCCACTGGATCTTATCGGCCATACGGTGAACTCCTTAAGTCCTCTCTTGCCGGCCCCCGCATACGCGTTTCAGCCCGATCCCATTCACACGACTGAACTTTTATGTGGATGCCAAACAAAAAGTTTGTTAGTAATGTTCTATCACACTTTTTGATTGGTATATCTAACGAATTGTTTGTTGCCGTAATCGGTACTTTTTCGCCGCCGAACGGTCATGAATTGCCTTGTTGATGGATTTGTTTGCGGTCATGTGTGGTTTATGGCACAGTGAGCCCAAACTAATTTTTAGGAAGGTACCCATGACCCCCGCACAGATTGAGTTTTACAAGCGCCTCGCACACGGTCTGGCGCTCCAATTTGGCCCCAACTGCGAAGTCGTCGTCCACGATCTGGAGACCGAGGACGTGGACCATTCCATCGTAGTGATCGAAAACGGCCACGTCAGCGGGCGCAAACTGGGTGACGGCCCCAGCCATATCGTGTTTGAGTCCATGCACGAGGGCGCCACCGATGCACACGACCGCGAGCCGTACCTCACTAAAACCACCGACGGTAAGCTGCTCAAATCGTCGACGATCTTTATCCGCAACGATGAGGGCAAACCCGTCGGCATTTTGGGCATCAACTTTGACATTACGCTCATGAAGGCTTTTGAGCGCTCGCTCGACGCTTTTACCGGCACCGGCGGCACGGGCTATACCGAGCCCGAGCCCATTACCAAGAACATCGGCGACCTGCTCGAGGACCTGCTGCACGAGTGCGAGCAGTTTGTGGGCAAGCCCGCGGCACTCATGACCAAAGACGAGCGCATTCGTGCCATTGGCTACCTCGACCGTCGCGGCGCCTTCCTCATTTCCAAGTCGAGCGAGCGCGCCTGCGAGTTCTTTGGCATCTCCAAGTACAGCTTCTATAGCTACCTCAATGAGGCCAAGGCTGCTGCCGGCGACAAGTAGGCACTCGCCTGGATTGCCCCTCCCCTTTTGGGCGCGAGTTCTGGAAAGCGCGAATCCAAGACCGAGCCGCTTGGGAAGTTCCATATAATCGATGTCATTAGTATTTCGAAAGGATGGAACAGAATGGCGTTGAGCAAGGCATCATGCACCGGTCGCGGATTGATTCCGGCAATTGGTGGACATGTGCACCGCATGTTCGATGAGGGTGAAGACGACCTGTTTTCGCTGAGCCTTGACGACGTGATGGATGATCGCCCGTGGACCACCGACGAACTCATGGGCGGCGGCGCTCGCCCGTCAAGCCCCAATCCCGCACTTGCGCCTAAGACCGCGACTGCGCCGACTCCTGCGCAGTCGCCCGTTTCGACGCCCGCGCCCACGCCCGCACCCACTTCGGCGCCCACACCCGCTCCCCGCCCCGCAAGCGACCCGTCCGAGACCGCGGCATTTCTCGCTGCAGCGACGCAGGGCAAATCGGCCGACAGCACCGTTATGTACAGCGCCCAGCAGTTGCCTGTTCCTGCGGCACGCAAGCCTCCGGTCGCAAGGCTCGATGAGCCCGTTGCCCATCAGGTTGCCTACGATTCCTGGGCTGCAGCCGATCTGGATGAGACCTCTACCGGCATGCCGGCGCTCGACGTTCCAGTTAACCCGCTTTTTGCCACCAACACGAGCGCCGTGGACTATGAGGGCGGTGCAGCATATTCCGATTATTCCGATGACTATGCTGGCAATGGTCGCATCGAGACCGAGGGTTATGGCACCGCATCAAGCGATTATCTCAACGATCCGTACGCCGCCACGCCTGCGCCGGAATATGACCCGGAGGCCGCGTCCGCGCCGGCGTATACCAAAAGCACGGGCGAAGAGCGCTTCGCCGATTATTACGCCGAGGAAAAGGAGCTGCGTTTCTCGGAATTTCCGCAGGCAGTCAAGGTTGCCTTTATCGCCATTATCATTGCCCTGCTCGGCGTCATTGCGTTTGAGGGATTCCAGCTGTTCCGCGGCCCCACCCAAGCGGAGTCGGAGACCCAGCAAAAAGAGGACGAAAACCAGTACCTGGACATCAACACCCTCAAGGGCGACCCCAACGACGGGGATGATGAGTAGCGAGGGTTAAGGGAGGGCCGGAAGAGCCGGCGGCACGTTACGGCTCCAAAAGCCCTGCCATAAAGATGGGCAGATACAGCACGTCACCATCGCGGTGAAGATTGCATTCCGCAAGTACCAGGGCGCGATCGATTCCGTAGCCCTTCGTTGCCAGTGCGTTATCGAGCGCCGCGTGGGACTTAAAGCTCTTGCCCGATTTGACCTCGATGGCAAGCACTTCCCCATCGAACGTCTCTTCCACAAAATCGAGCTCACCGACCTTTTTGGATGTAAAGTAGCGCAATCTAAATCCATGAGCTTTGAGCTCTTGGGCAACGAAGCCCTCAAACGCCGCCCCCATGTTCATGCCAAAGGCGTCTTCCGCCTCCCCATCAAAAACGCCTTGGGCGACCCTTTTGGAATACGACGACATGAGCATTCCGGTGTCCAAGTAAAACAGCTTAAACAGATTTCGTTGCTCACCCAATAAAAGGGGTGCCACGGGCGCCGTTACGTTATACACGGGAAGCGCAACGCCTGCCTCCGATAACCAGAGAAAATGATCTGTCACCTGCGAAAAACGTTTGACACCGTTAATCGATGACAGTTTGAATCGCTTGTTTTTGGAGCCGGCCTCACTGGGAATCAAATCATAGATATCGCGAATAACCAAGCGTAGCTCGGGCGGAGCGTACTTTGCGATGTCATCGCGATACAGGGCGTGAAGATCGCGGTGGATGTTTCGAACCTCGTCGACATTGCGCGTCGCCAAGAAGGAATTGACCGCGTCGGGCATGCCTCCCACCACAACATACTGATGGAACAGATCGAGCAAGCGGTCATACAGGTAGCCAGGGAGCTCCCCCTCATCCTTTAGACAGCCCCTGAGCATGTCAAACACGCTGGCACCAACGCCATTTGCCCAGCAAAACTCCTCAAAGTCGAGCGGGTACATCTGGACCTGCTCGACATACCCCACCGGCAGGGAATCGATGCCCTCGAGCTCCACGCCAAGGAGCGATCCGGTAAGGATGTATCGAAAGTCGCCGCGCTGGACCAGGTATTTGATAAACGTCACCACGTTGGGGCATCGCTGCACCTCGTCGATAACCACGACGGTCTTGTTCGCAACCATCGGCTGCGTCGCAGCGATAGACATGCGCATAAGCAGGTCGTCCGCACTTTTCGCCGCCAAAAACGACTCGCGCACGGACGCGTCGGCGATAAGGTCGAACGTCACGACATTTTCGAATGATTCGCTTGCAAACGCGTTGACCAGATATGACTTTCCCACCTGCCGGGCGCCCTTGACCAAAAGAGCCTTGTTAGGCGACAAGGCAAGCCAAGATTCAAACTGTGCTTTCGCTTTTCTCTGTAGCATAAGCGCACCCCTTATTACATGCTGTTTTAGCACTAGGATACACTTTTCCGTAGTTGTTAGGTGCTTATTTCGACACTTTTTCGAGATATTTAAGTGTGTATTACGACACTTTTCCGTACTTTTACACGGCTGATTTCGACACTTTTTCTGATTTAAGCCTAGCAGCAGCCGGCGAAATCAAGCGCCGTCCGCGCGTCATTTCGCACTCGGCGCTTGATTTCTGTCCGCGTGCGCTGATAGACTCCATCGTGTCTGCAAGGAGCGGGCACGTTTTATCCAGAGTCGGGGTAGAGAGTTGGCTCCACGATCCCGACGCCAACCGGCCAAGAGGCACGGTGGCCCTGCCAACATCGATGAACGGAGTCCGTATGGACAATTTCTCCGTGCGCAGCGAGCGCAATTTCCACAACCTGGCAGCCAAGCCAAAACGAATGCATCTTCTGGACAAGCCGAACGGCTATGCCTCGGCCATGGTCAAGAGCAGTCTCCCCCACCAGATGCGCTTTACCGTGCAGGCGCTCGAGAAAGAGCTCTACACCGCCGGCGACCCGCACGTACTGCAGATCAAGCTGCTTGGAGACGACTCGCGCGAGCTGTCTAGCTGGAAGCTGTTTGCCGACGGCACGTGCGTCGCAAGCGGTTCGGGTGACTTTGCCCGCGAGTGCTTCTGCGATGGGGCCGAGGTGTTTTTGGACCTATGCCGAGATGCCGTCGAGGCTGCCGAGCTGCGCCATTGGAGTCAAAGGGAGTACGAGCTGCTGAGTGCTGCGCGTGGGGTTGCTATGGCGTAAGCGAGAGATCTCAGCAGTGTCACTAACGAGCAGAATCGATTTTTGCAATCAAGTCGTTCGCCCATGCCACGGCATCATCGACAGTCGGCAAAACGTTAAGTCCTTCCGCCTGGGAGAAATACAGTGAGTCCCAGCCCACTCCCCTCGAGATCATTGGAGGCCACTCCTGCTCCGCACGATACGCAAAGAGTCTGATACAGACCTCTCGAGTTTTTAGGTAATCAATTTCCCCGTTGGAAATTGCAATCTGGAGATCTATCAGATCATGGGCTCCCTCGGAACAATGGCACCCGAGAATCCGTTCCAGCCTATAGTGAGCGAATCTTCAAGCTTCGTCATGTAATCGTTCAGTGAGGATGCCCTGGCGGTATCGAGGTCGCGCGAGAACCGCGTGGCATCCTTCCCAAAGCGAATCTTCAGGGCATTTCCACCCTTTGCGGCTCCATCGGGTAGCATTTGCCCAACAACAACGGCCGCAATGAGCCTTTTAACGCGGCCCGGTTCTTCGTCCAAATCAGCGCAGAGTCGGTCTATCGCTATGTCAAGGTTACGTCTGCTGGTTGGCTTCTTGACTTCCTTCACGACAGCTCCTTCATCAGTCTCTCATGCTCATTGGAGGTAATAAGACCCTCGGCTTGAGCGTGCTTGGTTGCCTCGATGAGGCGTTCGGTCATAACGGACCCCTTACAAGCCTCAATCGCATCGGCAACGCATTGAGAAGGGATTCCTTCATAGAACGTCGTTTTCGCATTCTCTGGAGCGGGCACTGTTTTTACCCAAGCTGGCAGTTTGCGGCGAATACGCTTTGGTGTTGCCACGGTCACGGCACGAGGATCAACAAGTGCAAGTGCGTGCATAGACAGCACTGATTCGCCCCACAGGAAACCCTCGTCACCAACAAGAGCCACTGCCTCCGCAAAGACGTCACGGGGCGTCGGAACCCATTGGGTGAGCTTGTACACCCCATGTCCTCGGCGCATCAATTTCCCAGTGGCACACCATCGGCTCAGTTCTCCAGTGGTTACGCCAATCTCGCGTGCCTGCGCAGCAGTCACGATGCCGTAGCCATCTGCCGCCAGTTCGAATATTTCATCAAAGTGTTTCATGTCAAAAGACTAACACTTTTGTATGTTTTTTGACATAGACATGGTCTTAATCAAGCATTAGAGATCTATTTAAATTCGTATAGCATTGCAATCACCCTCTCTGAATTCGAAGTCCGCGCCGACAGCATGGGGGGTGCGGACGATTTCTTGGACCGCGCCTAGGCGTATCCAAGCTTCCTGCGGT
>URYA01000029.1 GCA_900551975.1 uncultured Collinsella sp.
GGTTATCGTAACCGACCCCAAGCTGCTGCTGCACCAGTGTGGTCTGCCCAAGACCATGGCGCTGGAGCTCTTCAAGCCCTTCGTCATGAAGCGCCTGGTCGAGCTCGGCAAGGTCGAGAACATCAAGGGCGCCAAGCGCGCTATCGACCGTGGTGCCACTTTTGTGTGGGACATCCTCGAAGAGGTCATCGACGGCCGCGTCGTGCTGCTCAACCGTGCACCGACCCTGCACCGTCTGGGCATCCAGGCCTTTGAGCCTGTCCTGGTCGAGGGCCGTGCCATCAAGCTGCACCCCCTGGTCTGCACTCCCTTCAACGCCGACTTCGACGGCGACCAGATGTCTGTCCACGTGCCGCTGTCCAGCCAGGCTCAGGCCGAGGCCCGCGTGCTCATGCTCTCTGCGAATAACCTGCGCTCGCCGGCATCCGGCAAGCCGGTCAACATCCCCTCGCAGGACATGATCATCGGTGTGTACTACCTCACCCAGGTCCGCGACGGTCTGCCGGGCGAGAACCACGTGTTCGCCAGCTTCGACGACGCGCTGCACGCCTATGACTGCCGCTCCGAGGTCGACATGCAGGCCAAGATTCAGGTCCGCGTGTCCGCTGCCGACGCCAACGTCATCAACGAGGACGGCACCCGTATCTTCCGCGTCAAGAACGGCAAGAACGAGTTTGTCGACTACGACGTCACCGGCAACAAGACCGCGCGCTTCGAGACCTCCATCGGCCGCATCATCTTCAACCGCCAGTGCCTGCCCGAAGACTACGAGTTCATGAACTACAAGATGGTCAAGGGCGACGTGGCCAAGCTGGTTGCGGACTGCTGCGATCGTTACCCCGAGGCCAAGGTCGGTCCGATCCTCGACGCCATCAAGTACTCCGGCTTCCACTACGCTACCCGCGCCGGCCTCACCATCTCGGTGTGGGACGCTCTCATCCCTGCCGAGAAGCAGGAGCTGCTCGATCGCGCCCAGGCCAACGTCGACCAGATCAACGAGTACTTCGAGGAGGGCTTCATCAACGAGACGGAGCGCCACATCGAAGTCGTTAACGAGTGGACCGCTTGTACCGACAAGGTCGCAGCGCTCATGCTCGACATGTTCGACGAGGAGAACCCGCTGTACATGATGGCCGACTCCGGCGCCCGTGGTTCTAAGACCCAGCTGCGTCAGCTCGGTGGCATGCGTGGCCTGATGGCAGACATGTCCGGCGAGACGATCGACCTTCCCATTAAGGCGAACTTCCGCGAGGGCCTGCTGCCGCTCGAGTACTTCATTTCGACCTACGGCGCCCGTAAGGGCCTGGTCGATACCGCATCCCACACCTCGGACTCTGGTTACCTGACCCGTCGTCTGGTCGACGTGGCCCAGGACGTCATCGTCCGCGAGGAGGACTGCGGCACGCACGAGGGCGTCACCTACAACCTCATCATCCCCGGCACCACCGACCTCAACACCGACCTCGTCGGCCGTTGCTTCATTGAGGACGTCGTGGCTCCCGATGGCACCGTGCTCTTTGAGCAGGACGGCTACATCGAGAAGGTCGCCGACATCCAGAAGATGGTCGATGCCGGCCTTAAGAAGGTCAAGCTTCGTGCGCTGCTCACCTGCCGCTCCAAGTACGGCGTGTGCCAGAAGTGCTACGGCTGGGATCTTTCCACCCGTCGTCCGGTCGCCATCGGTACCGCGGTCGGCATTATTGCCGCCCAGTCCATCGGCGAGCCCGGTACGCAGCTTACGATGCGTACCATTCACTCCGGCGGCGTCGCTGGCGTCGACGATATTACGCAGGGTCTGCCTACGGTCAGCCGTATGTTCGATATCGTCGGCAACGTCAACGAGAAGATCCTGGGTCGCGAGGCCGAGCTGGCTCCGTACTCCGGCCACCTCTCGATTAAGCCCGAGAAGTCCGAGTACGTGCTGACGCTCACCGACTCCGAGGATCACACCCGTGTCCTCGACGAGCGTCGCGTCCCCGCTTCGGTGCGCTTTATGCCCGAGATCGAGGACGGCTGCGAGGTTCGCGCCGGCGACCAGATCACCAAGGGCTTCGTCAACTTCCGCAACCTGCGCAAGCTGACCGACATCGAGTCGACGATGCACACCTTCGTCGAGAGCGTCAAGGACGTCTACACCAGCCAGGGCGTCGACCTGAACGACAAGCACATCGAGGTGCTCGCACGTCAGATGCTGCGTCGCGTTCAGATCACCAACCCCGGCGACTCCAAGTACCTGCTTGGTCAGTACGTCGACCGCTACGAGTTTGCCGACGAGGTCGAGCGCGTTGCCCGTCTGGGCGGTCAGGCTCCCGTGGCCGAGCCCGTCATCCTGGGTACGCTCAAGGTCGCGTCCAACATCGACTCCTGGCTGTCGAGCGCTTCGTTCATCCGTACCGCTGGCGTCCTTACCGAGGCTGCCATCGAGGGCAAGGTCGACCACCTGCTCGACCTTAAGTCCAATGTCATCGTCGGTAAGAAGATCCCGGCTGGTACCGGCCTCAAGCCGTACGCCAACGCCAAGCTGACGTATCGCACGGCCGATGGCTATGTCGACATCGACGGCCCGGCTTCGCCCAACGCCAAGTCGCTGCCCGAGTGGGCTCCTGTGGAGCTCAAGGACCTGGACGAGCAGCTCCCGCAGCAGCTCGACTGGGCCGGCTACGACGAGTTCGGTGGTGCTGACGGTTCGTTCACCCGCAACGGCCACACCATCTCCGCCGAGAAGGCTCGTCTGTACCTGTTCGACGATCTGGGCGTGTCGCAGCGCTGGACCAACAAGTTCAGCGAGGTCGGCATCGAGACGGTCGGCGACCTGGTCGGCAAGTCCGAGGAGGATCTGCTGCGCATTGATGGTATCGGTGCCAAGGCGATCGAGGAGCTCCGTGACGGCCTCGAGGCCCACGACTTGCTCTACATCCTCGAGAACAACGACGACGTTGCCGACGAGGAAGACCTCTCGCAGCTGCTGCAGATGGTCTTTAGCCCCGACGGTCCGGACGATATCCTGCTGGGTACCTCCGCTCCGACGCATCACGCCGACGCCGACGAGGAGCTCCTGGGCGCCCCGATCGACGACAAGAAGGCTCCCGCCAACGGTGCCATCAACGAGGACATGGCTTCCCTCGACGAGCTGCTCAACCAGCTCGTGGACACCGACGACGCCGAAGAGGCCAAGGACAACGACGAGGAGTAATTTCCTAGTACGTTAACCGCCCTTCCAAAGACCCGTTTCCCAACAGGGAAGCGGGTCTTTTTTGTTGAAGAAAACCTGCCAAAAAGGGACAGGTTTATTTTGGTAGGTTTTTCCTGCTTGAATTTGAAACATTCCGTTCGGTCAAAGCGTATCTATGGTGAGGACCTCATCAAGAATCATTACCGTCACCGGGAGGTGATTATGGAAGAACAAGCTTTTAGACAGGCGGTCGAAGACCACCGGGATGTCGTGTTTCGGATCGCGTTGACGTACCTGCGTGATCGCGCCGACGCCGACGATGTCGCTCAAGACGTCTTTCTGAAGTTACTCAAAAACGATGTGCAATTTGAAAGCTGGGAACATCTTCGTCGATGGCTTATCCGGGTCACGATCAATGAATGCAAATCTCTCTTTCGAAAGCCATGGAGGCGTGTGGAGGATATTGAGAACCTGGCCGAGTCGCTTTCGACAGCGCAGGATGAGACCAAGGCCGTCCTGTCAGATGTCATGCGGCTTCCGGAACGATTCCGTATCCCCATCGTGCTCTATTACTATCTGGGCTTCTCGACTTCAGAGATTGCCGAGTTGCTGCACGTACCAGCCGCGACCGTTCGAACGCGTTTAGCTCGCGGCAGATCGAAACTCAAGTTCATCCTAGAGGAGGGCGACCGTGAAATCCAACCAAATCAAGCAGGCCTTCGAGTCCGTCCAAGCCGATAGCGATCTTGCTGACCGTGTTCTTTATGCCGCTGCTGGTGAGCCGCTTCGCCGAAAGGGTCACGCGAAGCCTCTGTATGTTGCCGTGATCGGATGCCTTGCCGGAGTGCTGGCGACCGGAGGGGTCGCCTACGCCGTCGTCAATTCCAGCTATTTTGCCTCTGCCTGGGGAAACCATGGCAACGGAGAGTCCATTACCTGGACTCAAGGTGGCTCGTCGGGGACAAAATATACCTACACCAGAGAGTTTGGTGATGGTATCGCGCCCCAAAGCTTGGAGGGTTCAGTACAGAAGGTCAATCTGTCCGTCGAGGGCAACGGCTATACACTCGACATTCATGATATGGCTATCGATAAAAACGGTTGCGGTGCCGTGACGTTTACGTTGTCCAATCCAAATGGTGTTAACTACTACAAACCGGCAGCAGAGACTGGCGAACTTGTTCTCTATGGTGAAGAAGAACAAGGCATCGGTACGCCCAGCATGAACTTCGGCGAGGAATGGGCTGATACGCGCTGCACAATTGATAAGGACACATCAAGCGACACGGTCATTAATGGCACGATGTACTTTGCCTCGTGGAATCGCGAGCGAGATTTGGGACATGCGGTCACCTGGAATATCTGCTGGACTGAGGGCGGAGGCGAGGACGCGAAGCTGTTCGAGGCATCGACGCCCGAGTTTAGCGTTGGAGCGTACGTCGATACAAAGGAACTCCGCTCCGATGACTCGCCTCTCGAGATCAGCCCGTTTTCCATCCAGACGCACATCGACGATCTGGGCATTGACGCAGTCACGAAAAAGTTGACCGTTACCTACAAGGATGGATCGGAGCAGATTATCGAAGACGATGCTGCGGGCGCGTACAATTTCTATGTCTCGATGACGCGCAATAGTGGAGAGAACATCTCGGTGCCGACAAAACTGATCAATGTCGATCAAGTGGTCTCGGTAACCCTTGAGGGCACGAGGTACACATCAACAGGAGAGACCGAAACAGAAGTACCCTTTACCATCGTCTATTCGTAAGATTTGGGGCCGCTTCCTACTAGGGGAAACGGCCCATTTTGCGTTAAATAGGCGGTTATTACGAGTGATATTCGACTGAATTTCGGAAGTATGCGGCAAAATCTTGATGGGTCGACCACACCGCATATGCTCAAGCGCTCTACCTGCTGGTTTGTTATCGCAAAACCCCGGTGTGCTCGGCAGGTCCAGAATTTGCCGCATACTTCCGAAAACACCGCCAATCTACATGTGTTAGTGAGGTCGGATCGCCGCTGGAGCGTGGCATTTCCCCAGGTAAAACCTACAAAAATAAACCTGCCCCTTTTTGGCAGGTACCGTTGCCCCGACGAGCACGTCGGATTCCCGGAACGGGCGGCCCGCTGTTTAAGTTTGTCGCGAGTTCCGCACGCAAAGGAAAGCACTTAATGTGCTTTCCGTCTTGCGCAGGACTGTAGAGCAGCAAACTTAATATATTTCGCCGCCCCTTTGCCAAGCCCAGGCGACTCCACGCACTTTACCTGCGTAAACAATGTGAGTGAAATATGAATCTCGATGGATACGCCCGCAGCCGTGTATACTAAACAGCTGTGTGAAACCAGGGGAGTATTCTGGCTGGACAAAATGCCTGCTTAATAGGGTTGTCAGGTAGTCCGGGCGCAATACAAGGCTGGGGAGCACGTCGTGTAAGTAGTGGTCCTCTAGGGGCGTACGCTCGGTGGTGTGCGCATTGTCCCAAGACCACGCGAGAGTTGGGATCATATCTTGATCAGCATGATTCTCGGCCGCAAGATTGGCATGACCCAGGTTTGGGACGAGGACGACAACGTCGTTCCCGTCACGGTCATCCAGGCTGGCCCCTGCGCTGTCTCGCAGGTTAAAACTCAGGCAACCGACGGCTATGACGCCGTCCAGATCGGTTTCGGCGACATCAAGGCCAAGAACGTGAACAAGCCCATGGCTGGTCACTTCGCCAAGGCTGGCGTCGAGCCTGTCCGTTTCCTTCGTGAGGTCCGCGTCGAGAACGGCGAGGAGCACAAGGTCGGCGAGGTCGTCACCGTCGCTGATTTCGCTGATGTCGAGAAGGTCGACGTCATCGGTACCTCCAAGGGTAAGGGCTTCCAGGGTCGCATCAAGCGCTGGGGTCAGCGCCGCGGTCCTATGACGCATGGTTCTCACTTCCAGCGTCACCCCGGTTCTATCGGTCAGTGCGCCTATCCTGCGCGCGTCCTCAAGGGCGTCAAGATGGCCGGTCACATGGGTAACGAGCGCGTTACCGTCAAGAACCTTTCCGTTGTCCGCATCGATGCCGAGCAGAACCTCATCTTGGTCAAGGGCGCTGTCCCGGGTGCCAAGAATGGTCTCGTCGCCATCCGTATGGCCTAAGGGCCCAGCCCATTTAGCCCAGCGTCATACCAAGGAGAACACTTAAATGGCAAAGTTTGAAGTAAAGAACAGCGAGGGCAAGAAGGTCGCCGAGGCCGAGCTCGCCGCTGAGGTGTACGGCATCGAGCCGAACATCCACGTTATGCACCACATCGTCAAGTGCCAGATGGCCTCTTGGCGTCAGGGCACCCAGTCCGCTAAGGGCCGCTCTGAGGTTTCCGGTGGCGGCAAGAAGCCTTGGCGTCAGAAGGGCACCGGCCGTGCCCGCCAGGGTTCCATCCGTGCTGCCCAGTGGCGTCACGGTGGCGTTGTCTTCGCCCCCAAGCCCCGTTCCTACGCTAAGCGTATGAACAACAAGGAGGTCAAGCTGGCTATGCGCTCCGCGCTGTCCGCCAAGCTGGCCGATGGCGAGCTCGTGCTCGTCGACGACTACGGCTTCGAGAAGCCTTCCACCAAGGCTGCCGTCGCCATGCTCAAGGCTCTCGGTCTTGAGGGCAAGCGTCTGACCATCATCGTTCGCGATGAGGACGTCAACGCCTACCTGTCGTTCCGCAACATTCCCAAGACGTTCATCATCACCGCTGACGAGGCCAACACCTACGATCTCGTCAACAACAACGCTGTGCTGATGCCCGCCGACATCGCCGCTCACTTCGGGGAGGTGCTTGCATAAATGACCGCCCACGAGATCATCATCCGTCCGATCGTGTCCGAGCGTTCCTTCTCCGGCATGGAGCTGAACAAGTACACGTTCGAGGTCGCCAAGGATGCTAACAAGTATCAGATCAAGGACGCTGTCGAGGAGATCTTCGGCGTCAAGGTCGTTCGCGTGAACACCCTGACGGTCAAGCCCAAGACCAAGCGCGTGCGCTATGTCGCCGGCAAGACCCGTTCTTGGAAGAAGGCCATCGTCACGCTGGCCGAGGGCGACACCATCGAGGTCTTTGGCAACCAGGCCTAAGACTCGCTGCTGTTGAGTGAGCTCATGCCTCCCAAATAGGGGAGGCGGGAGCTCAAGGTTTTGGGCGTATTAAATGGACACGCCCGGAACCGTGTATACGTCCGGTGTCATCGCACCCGAGGCAGAACCTCGAATCCCTGTCTGCGATGGCTAACGGATTCCTATTGAAAGGGATTGTAATGGCTGTAAAGCACCTTAAGCCGACCTCCGCTGGTAGGCGTTGGCAGACGATCTCCGACTTCTCCGAGATCACCTGCACCAAGCCCGAGAAGTCTCTTCTCGAGCCCCTGCCCAAGAAGGCCGGTCGTAACAACAACGGCCGCATCACCACCCGCCACCAGGGCGGCGGCGTGAAGCGTCGTTACCGCGTGATCGACTTCAAGCGCAACAAGGACGGCGTGCCCGCCAAGGTTGCCACGATCGAGTACGATCCGAACCGTTCCGCTCGCATCGCTCTGCTGCACTACGCTGACGGTGAGAAGCGCTACATCCTGGCCCCCAAGGGCCTCGAGGTCGGTCAGACCATCATGTCCGGTTCTGACGCCGACATCAAGCCGGGCAACGCTCTGCCCCTCGCCGACATCCCCGTCGGTACGCTCATCCACGCCGTCGAGTTCCAGCCGGGCAAGGGCGCTGCTATCGCCCGTTCCGCCGGTAACTCCTGCCAGCTGATGGGTAAGGAGGGCAAGTACGCCATCGTCCGTATGCCTTCCTCCGAGATGCGCCGCATCCTCGTTACCTGCCGCGCCACCGTCGGTGAGGTCGGCAACGCCGATCACTCCAACATCGTCATCGGCAAGGCCGGCCGTAAGCGTCACATGAACGTGCGCCCGACCGTCCGCGGTACCGTCATGAACCCTGTCGACCACCCGCACGGCGGTGGCGAGGGCAAGAACCACACCTCTGGTCGTCCCTCCGTTACCCCCTGGGGTAAGCCGACGAAGGGCCTTCGTACGCGCAAGAAGAAGAAGGTCTCGAACCAGCACATCATTCGTCGCCGTAAGAAGTAATTTCGGATACCGAGTTTTAGGAGAAAGCACTTATGAGCAGAAGTCTCAAAAAGGGCCCGTTCGTGGAGACTCGCCTTCTCTCGCGTATCACCGCGATGAACGAGGCTGGCAAGAAGGACGTCGTGAAGACCTGGTCCCGCGCGTCCACCATCTTCCCCGAGATGGTTGGTCACACCATCGCCGTCCACGACGGCCGCAAGCATGTGCCCGTGTATGTTACCGAGTCCATGGTTGGTCACAAGCTCGGCGAGTTCGCGCCGACTCGTACGTTCCGTGGCCACAAGGCCAAATAGGGGGTTAACCGTAAATGGCAACTAAGTCTATTGAAACTGAGGCCACCGAGGTTCGCGCCGTCGCTAAGTACGTGCGTGTTTCCCCCAGCAAGGCCCGCCTGGTGGTCGATCTGATCCGCCGCAAGCCTGTCGCTCAGGCCTTCGACATCCTCCACTTCTGCGACCGCGCCGTCGCCGTGGATGTCGAGAAGGTTCTCCGTTCCGCCGTTGCGAACGCCGAGAACAACAACGGTCTGCGTGCCGACAACCTGGTTGTCGCCGCTGCCTATGTTGACGAGGGTCCGACGCTTAAGCGCATCCGTCCCCGCGCCAAGGGTTCCGCTTCTCGCATTCTGAAGCGTACTTCCCACATCACCGTCGTCGTTGCTCCTCGAAAGGAGGCGTAAAGCTGTATGGGTCAGAAAGTCTACCCCACCGGCTTCCGTCTTGGCATCACCGAGAACTGGCGCTCCCGCTGGTTCGCAGAGAAGGATTACGCTAAGACCCTCGGTAACGATCTCGAGATCCGCAAGTACCTCGAGAAGCGTCTTTCCCGCGCAGCTGTCTCCCTTGTCGAGATCGAGCGCGCTGGCGACAAGGTGAAGGTCATCATCCTCACCGCTCGCCCCGGCGTTGTGATCGGTAAGAAGGGTGCCGAGATCGATACCCTCCGCACCGAGCTCGAGAAGGTCGCTGGCGTCTCCAAGGGCCAGCTCTCCGTCGACGTTGTCGAGATCAAGCGCCCCGAGCTCGACGCCAACCTCGTTGCTCAGTCTATCGCCGAGCAGCTCGAGGGCCGCGTTGCCTTCCGTCGCGCTATGCGCAAGGCTGTCCAGTCCGCCCGCAAGGCCGGCGCCAAGGGCATCCGTATCCAGTGCTCCGGTCGTCTCGGCGGCGCCGAGATGGGCCGTCGTGAGTGGTACCGCGAGGGTCGCGTGCCTCTGCACACCCTCCGTGCCAAGATCGACTACGGCACGGCTGTCGCCAGCACCACCATGGGCGCTTGCGGCGTGAAGGTCTGGATCTACCTGGGCGAGAAGCTCCCGGGCCAGCCTGTTCCCAACCCTGCACTCGAGGGCTCTTCCCGTCCTCGTCGTCGTAACTCCGAGAGGAGGGGTCAGTAGTGCTTGCCCCTAAGCGTATTCTTCACCGCAAGGTGCAGCGTGGCTCCATGAAGGGCCAGGCCAAGGGTAATACCGAGCTGCATTTCGGCGAGTTTGGTATCCAGGCTCTCGAGGCCCATTGGATCACCAACCGTCAGATCGAGGCCGCTCGTATTGCCATGACCCGCTACATGAAGCGTGGCGGTCGTGTCTACATCACGATCTTCCCCGATAAGCCCATCACCAAGAAGCCTGCCGAGACTCGCATGGGTTCTGGTAAGGGTAACCCCGAGGAGTGGGTGGCCGTCGTCAAGCCCGGCCGCATCATGTTCGAGGTCAAGGGTGTTCCCGAGGAGGTCGCTCGCGAGGCTCTGCGTCTTGCGCAGCACAAGCTCCCCATCAAGACCAAGATTGTTGCTGCCAAGAACGCTGAGCAGCGCATCGAGAAGGAGATGGCTGAGGAGGCCGCTCTCGAGGCCAAGTGGGCTGCTGAGGACGCCGCCGCCGCCAAGGAGGAGAACTAATGAAGCCCGCAGAGATTCGTGAGCTCTCGGACGCTCAGCTCGTTGAGAAGCTGAAGGAAATGCGCGCCGAGCTCTTTAACCTTCGTTTCCAGATGGCCACCAGCCAGCTGGACAACACCGCTCGCGTCAACACCGTGAAGAAGGACATCGCTCGCGTCCTCACGGAGCAGCGCGCCCGCGAGATCGCAGCGGAGAAGTCCGCTGTCGCCGAGTAGGACCTAAGGAGAGAACATGACTGATTCGCGTAACTCGCGTAAGGTCCGTACGGGTGTCGTTACCTCCGTCTCCGGTGCCAAGACCATTGTTGTCACCATCACCGAGCGCAAGCGTCACCCCAAGTACGGCAAGATGATGACCAGCTCCAAGAAGCTGCACGCTCACGACGAGGAGTGCACGGCTGGCGTGGGCGATACCGTCCGCGTTATGGAGACCCGTCCTATGTCCAAGATGAAGCGTTGGCGCCTCATCGAGGTCGTCGAGCGCGCTAAATAAGCAGTCGCTCTTACGACTTGTACGTTTCCGAAGATGTGCGTATGCCTGGCTTGCATACCACGGGCCGTATAAAGGCTGCGCACCTCTCTTCGGTTCTTAGTTCGGAGGAACATCTACCATGATTCAGATGCAAACCATGCTGAACGTCGCCGACAACTCCGGCGCTCGCAAGATTCGCTGCATCAAGGTGCTTGGCGGTTCCAAGCGTCGTTATGCAGGCATCGGCGATGTGTTCATCGGTGCTGTCCAGGAGGCTACCCCTGGCGCCAACGTCAAGAAGAAGGACGTTGTCCGTTGCGTCGTCGTTCGCACCGTTAAGGAGATCCGCCGCAAGGATGGCTCCTACATTCGCTTTGATGAGAACGCCTGCGTTGTCATCAACAACGATGGTTCGCCCGTCGGCACCCGTATCTTCGGGCCCGTCGCTCGCGAGCTTCGTGACAAGAAGTACATGAAGATCGTCTCGCTCGCTCCCGAGACCCTGTAGTTAGGGGAGATATATGTATATCAAGAAGGGCGATAAGGTCCAGGTTCTCTCTGGTAAGGATCGCGGCAAGCAGGGCGTTGTCCTGCGTGCTCTCCCCGCCGAGAACAAGGTCGTTGTCGAGGGCGTTTCGGTCGTCAAGAAGGCCGTCAAGCCCAACGCTGCCAACCAGCAGGGCGGCATCGTTTCGCAGGAGGCTCCCATCGACGCCTCCAACGTCAATCTCGTTTGCCCCGAGTGCGGTAAGGTTACCCGCGTCGGTCACGAGAAGGACGGCAAGAACAAGCTGCGCGTCTGCAAGAAGTGCGGCCACAAGTTCTAAGCTGCCCGCAACAGTTAAGTTGCTAGCAAAGGCCCGGATGCCACGGCACCCGGGCCTTTTTTCTATCCCTACTCATTGGGGACAGGCTTAAATGAGTACCCTAACTGGGTAAGCATAAATGAGCGGGTCGTGCTGTATAAATTGCTTGTGTGCGCGTTTATGCGCGTTAGATTGCGTTTAATTACGCACCTATGCGTATATATGCGCCGTTTACGGGGCAATAATGACCGTTTAGCGGTGAGATACGCAAAAACGCGCACTGACGCGCGTGTTTGTGCGAATATAGAGCTGTCAGAAATGCAAGACGTTCTATGACACAGGAGACACATAATGGCAGATTCCAAGCAGGCTCCACTCGACGCCGCGGCAATTTTGGCAATGATAGGATTTCCGAGTACGGACTTCGTCCAACCGCGTCCGCCCAACGGGAACCATGCCTGCACGACAATTCCCTTGTCTTGAATAAACGGCACGACGTCCTGATCCTGATAGTAAGGATGGATTTCGTTTTGTACCAGCGCAGGCAATACATCAACCTGCGGCAGAAACTCGGTGAGTTCTTTGACGTACCAATTCGATAAGCCAATTGAGCGGACGAAATTCTTTTCGACGGTTTTTTCCAA
>URYA01000030.1 GCA_900551975.1 uncultured Collinsella sp.
GCCAGCCGCGACAGAGCGGATGCGGAACACGGCGCGGAACAGGTTGGTGCGCGGGCGCAGGTGCTGCTGGGTGCGCAGGAACTCGACGGTTGCGCGCTTCTTCTGCAGCGGGTAATCCGGGGCGCTGACGCCCTCGACCTCGATGGAGGTGGCAGAAAGCTCGAAAGGCTGGGGCGCATCGGGGGTCAGCTTGACGGTGCCGGTGCAAATGAGTGCGGCCGAGACGTTTTGATGGGCGATCTCGTCGTAGTTGTCGAGCGCCTCGCGGTTCATGACGACCTGCAGGTCGCGGAAGCAGCTGCCGTCGTTGAGCGTAACAAAGCCAAAGTTCTTCATGTCGCGGATGGACTTGACCCAGCCGGCGACGGTGACGGTCTGGCCGCCGAGCGACTCGGCATCGGCATAGAGCTGCGCGATTTTGGTGCGGTTCACGTATCCTCCCATAACGGTTGAATGATAGTTATCCATACAGTTCGATATTCTAGCAGCTCGGCTCATTTGGGCTATACAGATAAGGCATTGGCGGGATGGTTTTTCAAACGAAAAGCGCCCGCGGCCTAATGGTCGTGGGCGCTTGACGAGGTGCCTTTTGGCTGTGTGGCGCGGGGTCTGGCTACTTGGTCTTGGCTACCAGCAGCGGGTCGCCAAGCTTGACGAGCGGGTTGCCGCCGATAAGCGTTCCGGACTCGCCGACATGGTCGATGCTCTTAAGACGATCGAGCTCGGAGACGATGACGGTCACGATGTCCTCGTGACCAGCGGCCTTAATGGCCTCGCGGTCGAAGCTGATGAGCGGCTGGCCTGCCTTGACCACATCGCCCATCTCGACAAAGCGGGCAAAACCCTTGCCGTTCATTTCCACGGTGCCCAGGCCGACATGGATAAACACGCGAAGACCGTCCTCGGTGATCATGCCAATGGAGTGGTTGGTGACAGTGGTGGCGCCGATGCGGCCGTTGGCGGGCGCATAGATGGTGCCGGTAATGGGCTCGATGCCATAGCCCTGGCCAAGCATGCCCGAGGCGATCGTCTCGTCGGGAACCTCGTTCAGGTTGACGAGCACGCCGTTGACGGGGGCATAGATGACGCCTTCGCGGGTGGCGAAGCTTGCTGCGGGCGGAACGGACGCCTCGCCGGTCGAGGTGAAGGTGGACTTAAGCGAATCGAGCAGACCCATAGTTGCCTCCAACTTAAATAGGCGCATATCGCGCGTTTGGTTTGCCGGAAACGTTTCATATGTGTTTCGCGGCTTGGTCAACGCCCTCTATTCTACGCTGCTCAGCGATACCTCTGAGCTGGGATTATGTGATATATCAGTTGGAGGGAAACTTATTGCCGGAGAGTTTCTACGCCACGGGTTCAAGTGGGGTACGCTTGAAGGCGAAAAACAAGGGCGCATAATTTGCGCGAAGGGAGCACATATGATTGTCGAGAACCATGCGCTGTGGGGCGAGGAGCCGACCGAGGAATATCCGGCGACGTTTACGTATTTGGGTGCCGAGCCGCTGCCCGATAAACCGAATGGCCGCCGCCCTGCGGTGATCATCTGCGGCGGAGGCGGGTTTACGCATATCGCTCCGCACGAGCAGGACCCGGTGGCGTTTGCGTTTTTGGATCACGGTTACCAGGCCTTTGTGCTCAACTATGTCACGAGTTCTACGGGTGACGTGAGCTTTCCGCACCCCCAGGCAGATCTTGCCAAGATGGTCGCCACGGTGCGCGCCAACGCCGACGAGTGGCATGTCGATCCTAAGCGCGTGTGCGTCGTGGGCTTTTCTGCTGGCGGCATGATTTGCGCCTCGCTGGCAACACAGTGGAAGACCGGCCCCTTCGCGGCACTTGCCGGGGCGCGTCCGGACGACATTCGTCCCGATGCCGTGGTGCTGGGTTATCCATTGCTCGACTTTGCCTATGTGCGCGACATGCAGACGCGCGATCCGCGCATTGACTTGCGTGTGCCCAAGACGGGCGGCAAGACGGGGCGCGATTTGCTCAACGACTACCTGTCGATGGTGACGGGCGGCGAGGCAACTGACGAGCACCTGGCCGACATCTGCCCCACCACGCATGTTTCGCGCCAGATGCCACCGACCTTTGTGTGGGGCGTGTCCGACGACAAGACGGCGCCGATTGCGCAGGTCTACCCGTTTGCGCAGCGCATGGCCGAGGAGGGCGTCGCTTGCGAGATGCACGTCTTCGACCAGGGTGGTCACGGCCTTTCGCTCGGCAACGCCAACACCGCGGTCGACAACGAGGACAAGCAGGTGGCGGTCCGCCCCTGGATTCGCCTAGCCTTCCGCTTTCTGGAGCGCCATCTGTAAGAGTCCCGGCATCCAAGCCCTTCAATAACTTGCGGTGAAATAGTTCCTATCTGGGGCATCAACCAGCCCATCCAGGAACTATTCCACCGCAACTTTGTTTTTGATGTCCCGTCCGGAAACTGCATCCCAGTCCCCCCTTCAAGGTGGGACACGGTTTCCCATAGGGCCTCGACTGGGAAAGTGCGTCCCGTTTCGAGTGGGGATTCCGGGATGCATTTTCCGTAAGAGGCCTGTTTGGGAAACCATATCCCGTTTCGAGCCAGAATTCTGGGATGTAGTTTCCCCGAGAGGCCTCATCGGGAAACTATGGCCCTGAACTCTCCTGCCTGTCCCCATTGCGCCAATCTGCTGATTGAACGTCGTTGTGTGTTCACGCTATCATGTAAGCTTAAAATTGGTTAGCCATGGCAAACGGTTAGCCATGGTGAACATAAATGCAACGCCCTGTGGGCGCCGGGGGAGGAACACGGACGTGAGGCTCGATACACTCGAGATTGGAAAGGACGCCGTCGTCGCATCGGTGACATCGGACGACCAGGCACTCCGGCAGCATATTTTGGACATGGGCCTAACGCCGGGCACCGAAGTCACCATGATGAAGTACGCCCCCATGGGTGACCCGCTCGAGATCCGCCTGCGTGGCTACGAGTTGACACTGCGTAAGGACGATGCCGCTCGCATCGAGCTCGTGGGTATTCACGACACCGATACAGGTCCGCGCGCTAACGCCGCAATCGGCACGACGGAGCATCCGGCACTTGGCGAGGGGACGTATTCGCCCCGTGCGGCAAAGACGGCCGTGCCCGAGGGCGCGCCGCTGCACTTTGCCCTCGCCGGCAACCAAAACTGCGGCAAGACCACGTTATTCAACCAGCTGACGGGCTCCAACCAGCACGTCGGTAACTTTCCCGGCGTGACGGTCGACCGCAAAGATGGCACCATCCGTAACCATCCCGAGGCGAGCGTTACCGATCTGCCTGGCATTTACTCCCTGTCGCCGTACACAGGCGAAGAGGTCGTGAGCCGTCAGTTCATCCTCGACGAGCGCCCGGACGCCATCATCGACATCATTGACGCTACCAACATCGAGCGTAACCTGTACTTGACACTGCAGCTCATGGAGCTCGACCGCCCCATGGTCATCGCGCTCAACATGATGGACGAGGTGACCGCCAACGGCGGCGCCGTAGACGTCAACTTGCTCGAGAGCCTGATGGGCGTGCCCGTTGTCCCCATTAGCGCTGCCCGCAACGAGGGTATCGGCGAGCTGGTGGATCATGCCTTGCACGTCGCGCGGTTCCGCGAGCGCCCCGGTCGCCTGGACTTTTGCGCGCCCGACGGTCCGGACGGCGGTGCGCTGCATCGCTGCATCCACGGTATTGCTAACCTGATCGAGGACCATGCCGTGACGGCGCACATCCCGGTGCGCTTTGCGGCGACCAAGCTGGTCGAGGGCGATGAGCTGGTAACCGAGGCGCTTCACCTGGATCGCAATGAGCTCGACGCTATCGAGCACATCATTACCCAGATGGAGGGCGAGGCCGGCACCGACCGCCTATCTGCGTTGGCCGATATGCGTTTTAGCTTTATCGGCGACGTGTGCGGGCGTTGCGTCGTCAAGCCGCACGAGAGCCGCGAGCACGTGCGCTCCGTCAAGATTGACCGCATCCTGACAGGTCGTTACACAGCCATTCCGGCGTTTCTGGTGATCATGGGCCTCGTCTTTTGGCTGACGTTTGGCGTGATCGGCGCGGCGTTGCAGGGACTCATGGAGGACGGTATCGCTGCCATCATCGCCTCGGCCGATGCGGGCCTCAAGGTGTTCGGTACCAACGACGTGGTGCGCTCGCTGGCTGTCGACGGCGTGCTTACGGGTGTGGGCAGCGTGCTGACCTTCCTGCCGATTATCGTCGTGCTCTTCTTGTTCCTCTCCATTCTGGAAGACTCCGGATACATGGCGCGCGTGGCCTTTGTCATGGATAAGGTGCTGCGTCGCTTCGGCCTGTCGGGCCGCAGCTTTGTGCCCATGCTCGTCGGTTTTGGCTGCACCGTGCCGGCTATCATGTCGACCCGTACGCTCCCATCCGAGCACGACCGCAAGATGACGGTCATGCTCACGCCGTTTATGAGCTGCTCAGCCAAGTTGCCGGTTTACGGCTTGCTGTGCGGAGCATTCTTCCCGCAGGCGACGGTTCCCGCCATGGTCTCGCTCTATCTGATCGGTATCGTGGTCGGCTGCATCGCGGCTTTGGTGCTCAACCGCACGGCATTTAAGGGCGACCCGGTGCCGTTTATCATGGAGCTTCCCAATTACCGCCTGCCGAGCGTCAAGACGACGGTGATGCTGGCATGGGATAAGGCCAAGGACTTCATCACCAAGGCCTTTACCATTATCTTTGCCGCTACGGTGGTCATCTGGTTCCTGCAGACGTTCGATATCCGCTTTAACGTGGTCGCCGACCAGTCACAAAGCCTGCTTGCCGGTCTGGGTAGCATCATCGCGCCGGTGTTGGCCCCGCTCGGTTTTGGCGACTGGCGCGCATCCACGGCGCTCGTCACCGGACTCATTGCCAAGGAGAGCGTCATCTCGACGCTCACGGTGCTTTTGGGCGCAACGTCGCCCGCGGCGCTGTCGACCATGTTTTCGCCGTTTACCGCCTACGTGTTCCTGGTCTTTACGCTGCTGTACCCGCCCTGCGTGGCTGCCATCGGCGCCGTCAAGAGCGAGCTGGGCGCGCGCTACGCCGTTGCCGTGTTCGCGTTTCAGGTGGCAGTCGCCTGGATCGTGGCGTTTGTCGTGCATTCGGCGGGCATATTGCTGGGGTTGGCTTAGGGGCGCGTTGATGCTCCGCGCTTTTGGGCGAGCAACAATTCAACAAATATGAGCCAAAATACCGGTAATTGTCGGCCTGCGGGGGCTGTCCTACGCTGCAGGTTGCCGTTCGCTGCCTATTTGCTGCCGTTTACGGATTCGTAAATACTTGCAATCGTCGGTCGATTTAACCGCATTACGCGATGCCGATGCACATTTTTTGTGCCCCTTTCTACAATCACTTTGTGTCTATTGCCGAACATGTCTTCCGTTTCGCCTGTGTGGGGACGTGGGGTGCAATAGTCGTTTGTAGAGGCTCATTGAGGAGGGAATTGATGAAAGAAAAATTCCAATCGTTCGGAAAGGCAATGCTCGTTCCGATTACGCTCATTGCCATTTCCGGTCTCTTTTTGGGTATCGGTAGCGTTTTTACGACCGAACTGACCCTTGTGTCCCTTGGCGTTAATTGGGACTGGTATGCCGCTTCGCCGCTCTTTACGTTCTTCTCGGTATTTAAGGGTCTCGGCGAGGTAATCATTGGAAACCTCGGTGTTTTGTTTGCCGTCGGCTGCGCCTTCTCCTTGTCTCGCAAAGAGAAGGGCTGGGCTGCCTTTTCTGCCCTTGTCTGCTATCTCACCATGCTCAAGACGGTTGAGATTCTGCTTGGAGCAGCTGGCTTGGCTGCCGACAATACAACGGTGGAAGCTCTTCAGAAGGTCGGCCTTACGTCCATTCAGGCGAGTGAGCAGTCCGCACTCTACACTACCTCGCTCGGCTTTTTTGGCTACAGCTCTGGTGTCTTTGGCGGCATTATCGTGGGCTGCCTGGTCGCCTGGATCACCGGCCGTTTTTACAAGACCAAGCTTCCAACGGCGCTGGCGTTTTTTGCGGGCAGTCGAACGGTCCCCATTGTATCGCTGGTCGCCGGTGGCATCCTGGGCGGCATCATGTACTTCGTCTGGCCCGTCATCGGTGGATGCTTCTCGGGTATTGCGACGTTCGTGAAAGGCTCCGGTCTGGTCGGTACGTTTGTCTATCGCTGGGTGCTCGAGAGCCTTGTGCCGTTTGGCTTGCATCCGCTGCTCGAGACGCCCATGTATTGGACTGAGCTTGGCGGCTCCATGGTCGTCGATGGAACGCGCGTGGTGGGCAATAGCGCCATTCAGCTTGCACAGCTCGCTTCTCCCAGCAGTGACAAACTCTTGGTTAGGGCCTTCATGGCTGGCTATGGCATTAACGATTACGCGTTGTTCCCGGGCATCGCCCTTGCTATGTGGTCTTGTGCCAAGCCCCAGAACCGCAAGAAGGTTGCTGGTCTTTTAATCCCCACGGTGATTTCGACTGTTTTCTTTGGCGTTACGGAGCCTATTCTCTTTACGTTCCTGTTTGCCGCCCCCTGGCTCTACTTTGGCGTTTACGCTCCGCTTTCCGGACTGGGTGAAGTTCTCTCGGAGGCAATGGGCGTTTCGGTGTACCAGGGAAATATCAAGGACCTGATCCCATTCTTATTCCGCCCCGAGAAGCTTAATCTGCTTCCGTACCTTATCCTGCTCCCCGCCTTTTTCCTGGCAGCTTTCTTCCTCTTCCGGTTCTTTATTACTAAGTTCGATATCAAGACGCCCGGTCGAGACGATGGTGACGATATTGAGTTGATCAACAGCAGAGCCGAGTTCGAGGCAAAGGCCGCTGAGGCAAAGGGCGAGTCTGATAGCACTCCCGAGAAGGCAGTCCAGGGCCGTGCGACCAAGGACAGCGCGCTTGCTGTTGGCATTGTCGAAGCGCTTGGTGGAGCCGGCAACATTGATGATCTTGACAACTGCATCTCACGTCTTCGCGTGATTGTCAAGGATGGTTCTAAGGTTGCAGACGACGAGGTGTTCACCAAGAATCTTGAAGCTATGGGCGTTATCCGCCTGAGCGACAAGGCAATCCAGGTCATTTACGGTCCTCGTGTCGGCGAAGTCGCTTCTGAGGTGCACGAAGTTCTCGGTGACGAGTAAAACGCGCAAGTGGCTTTCAATTGCATAGCGCAATTCCAGGGCTTGGCTTCCTATCGCATGATTTAGGGGGCCAGGCCTTCTTGTTTTAGATTGTCAAGGCAGATACTCAATAGTTCTTCGAATGCGAGAATACAACTTCCGGTAAAGCAGTTAGGCTTAACGTTCTTAAGATCCATTGGGTGATCGTCATGTATCGTAAAGATCGCGTCTGCCGTCTTGGCGAGCTCGCTGTCTTCGTTGCCGGTAAACGCGAGGGTCGTAATGCCCGCGTCGTGGCATGCCCTTGCGGTTTCCAGGATGGCTTCTGTCTGGCCCGATTTGGATATGAGCATCATGCAGCTGAGCGTATTTCGGTTGGATTCGACAAACTGATCGGTTTCTAGGAAGTCCTGTATGACGGCCAAAAAGCCAAGTCCAACGAGCTTAGTCGCCATGTACTGCGCAACGATGCGTGAGAAGCCCTCTCCGTTTACTCCGATCATTCTGTTGCGATGCAGTGCGGCGATGAATACGTCTACATCTCCGGTGTGACATACGAAGTGGACGCTACTGTCTTTGAGTGATTGATTCATTTCGCGGGAGACATGCTGAAGGTGCTTGAGATCGTACATCATTTCGCGGTAGCCACGGTAGCCGAGCTTTTTCGAAAGCCTGATGACTGTCGTCATGCTGGTAAAGCATGCCATGGCGACGGGTTTTATGCCAATATCATCGAGGGCGTCGATATTGTTGAGTAGGTATTCGAGTACGCTTTGCTCGGTTTCGGATAGCTTTGCGGCTGAGTAGAGCTTGGAAATCTGCTTTTTATCAACCATCGGTGCTTCCTTCCCGCCGGACGTGTGTGGCCGCTTCCGTTGCGTAAATAATAACTCCTTGGGGAATTCCTTTCCCGCCTTGCAACCGGGGCGGGAAGCGGCCCTCCATGCTGGATACAATATCCAAACACAGGCGAACCATGCAATATTGAATGTGCTAATTGGGGGTTTCGATATGAAACTTACGGTCATAGGTGGCGGTGGCGTCCGCTCCATGTTTTTGGCAAAGAGCATAGCCCAGCAGGCGTCATCGCTTGGAATCGACGAACTTGTGTTTATGGACAATGATCCCGAGAAGCTGCGCATCTACGGTGGCCTTGCCGCCCATGTCTCGGGCATGCTTTGCCCTACGCTTAATTTTTCCCTGACGGGCGATGCAGTCGAGGCCGTTAAGGACGCCGATTACGTGATCACGACGATTCGCGTCGGTGGGGACCATATGCGCGTTCGCGATGAGCGCATTGCTCTTTCGCATGGGGTTCTTGGCCAAGAGACGACTGGCGCAGCCGGCGTGTCTTTTGCCATGCGCTCCGTCCCTGCGCTTGCTTCGTATTGCGAGTTAATCAAGAAGTACGCAAAGCCGGACGTCAAGGTGTTTAACTTTACTAATCCCGCTGGCGTCGTATCTCAGGCCCTACGCGATATGGGCTATGATTTTACTTATGGCATTTGTGATGCCCCCTCGGGCATGTTGCATCAGTTTGCCGAGTATAAAGGCGTTGATCCCGCATCGGTTCAGGGCGAGTGCTATGGACTCAACCACCTCTCGTTCTTCCGCAATGTGACGGTTGACGGCGAGGACATCATGTCCGACTTGATCCACGACGACGGGGCATATGCTCATACAGATCTTAGGTTCTTCGAGAAGGACCTCGTCCTAAATCGCGGATGCGTGCCAAATGAGTACCTATACTATTTCTACTATCGCGAGCGCGCCGTTGCCAACGTTCTCTCTTCGCCCCAGACGCGCGGCGAACTAATCGAAGAAATTAATCGAGAAATGACGAGCGAGCTTGCATCTATCGATATTGAGAACGACTTCGAAAAAGGCCTCGCGTGCTTTGAGAAGTGGTACGGAATGCGCGAAAACAACTACATGGCGGCCGAGACGGGTATTCATCGCGACAAGCCGTGGACGTTTGACGTGTACGGCAAAGATGCTGGCGGATACGCAGGTGTCGCGCTCCGCTTCATGGATATTGCTCGCTCTGGCAAGACGCAGCAGATGATCCTGTGCACCCCCAACAATGGCGCCATCCCCGGCCTTCTCGATACAGATGTCATTGAGTCAACGTGCGATATCTCCACCGATGGCTGCGTGCCGCATCGCGTCGAAGCCGATTCTGTGCCCGCGGGAAACCTCGAATTGATTCGTCGCGTCAAGTACTACGAGCGCACCGTGGCGCGTGGCATCGTTAACCGATCGAAGCGCGACATTGTCGAGAGCCTCGCGATGCACCCGCTCGTTAATTCGTACTCCTTGGCGAAAGATATCGCCGCGCAGTACTTTGAGCTTAACCGCGACTACATCGACGGCTGGACAGACTAGTCTGGACGTTAAAACTAGAAATTATGGATGGGCGGACCGGCGTTTATATTGGCGCCCGTTCGCCCTGCTTAGTAAGAAAACGGGTATAGAGTGAACTTGCGAGAGAACTTCAATGTCTTTCTGGAATCGGGCGATCGGGCGAAGGAATGCCGGAGTGGCTGCACGATGGCGTTATATATCCCCTTGTTTGTTATGAGCGCGCTTCAAATTGGTGTATCAAACGTTGCAACTGAGCTCGCCTATATCAATCCGTCCATTACGCTTATTTGCACTGTGGTCGCGGCCTTTTTAAACCTGCTTCTATCGAATGTGGCTTTTTCATTATTTGCCGTCGACCGGTCCAAAGAGACGGTGCAACCTGCTCGAACCCCTCCGGTTTATCTCTTGGCCTCGACGGTTCCCCTCCAGATTTCTGGGGCGCTGCTAATTTATTTGGTTCACTTGATTTTATCGGCAATTGTAGTCTTTGCCTCGCTTGCGAGCAGTCAGCTCGGGGTGTTGTGTTCGCTTGTGGTGGCAGTAATCGTGACGCTTCTTTCCGCGTCGTTCGTATTCGTGTTAATTGAAGATGCGGACGTGGAGCAGAGGGGACTACGAGGCATTCGGTTTGCACCACGCTACATCATGCGTTCGGTCACGGTGCTTCGTTCCTCCTGGAGAGAAATCACGCGTCCCGCAACGCTGCTGGTGGCATGGAACCTGGTTGCAAGTTGCGCTATCCAGGTTCTTGTTGGATGGGTAGTTTCGAGTGCGGCGCTGCCGTCGGCACTTTCAGTGACGGCGCTTGTGCATGAGGGACTTTATTATGGGGCGTTTGCTTATATGCTGCTTTTGCTAGTTCATTGTGCGGTTGCGAGTTGGCTCGAAATTGACGTGCTCATGGGGGTGTCCTTGTGCGTATCCGAGCAGGCGCGATAGCCCGAAGATGAAGCCACGTTTTCGACATTGAGTTCCTGCGCACCTTGCTTTCTAAGCAGAATTGGCGCGCCGTCTGTTAACAATCGTTTTCCAAGAATTCTTTTGTTGCTCATTTTATAGACTTCTCATTGCTATAATCGCCCACCGCTCAAGATAATCGGAGAGGTTTTCCTATATGGCTCAAACAAAGCAAGACGGCATCACGCTCAAGCAGTGGCTCCCACTCGTCGGGCTCACCTGCTGTGCGTTCGTGTTCAACACGTCGGAGTTTATGCCCATCGGCCTTTTGACTGATATCGCCGCGTCGTTCTCGCTCACCGAGGCCCAGGCGGGCATCATGATCTCGGTCTATGCCTGGGGCGTCATGCTGCTGTCGCTGCCGCTCATGGTGTTCGCCTCGCGCTTTGAGTTCAAGCGGATGCTGCTGGGCGTGCTGGCCGGCAGGTTTGCTGCCACGGCATCCACCGGCTTTGCGGGCAACCTGCGCGATGCGATGTATGAGAATATCCAGCATTTCTCGTTCTCCAACATCGACAAGTATTCCACGGCCGGTCTGGTCACCCGCATGACCACCGACGTGACCAACCTGCAGAACGCGTTCCAGATGATCGAGCGTATGTGCGTGCGTGCTCCCGTCCATCTGGTCTTCGCGCTCATCATGGCCTCCATGATCAGCCGCTCGCTGACCATGGTGTTCCTGGTGGCGATCGTGTTCCTGGTGGCAGTGCTGGCAGGCATTATGGTTCCCACCTTCGGCATCTTTGATAAGGTGTTCAAGAACTACGATAACCTGAACGCCTCCGTGCAGGAGAATGTCTCGGCCATCCGCGTGGTCAAGAGCTTTGTCCGGGAGCACTTTGAGAACGAGAAGTACACCAAGGCCTGCGAGAGCCTGTACAAGCAGTTCGTCCACGCCGAAAGCCGCCTGAGCTTCAACAACCCCGCCATGCTGGTCTCTGTGTACGGCTGCAACATCGCCCTGAGCTGGTTCGGCGCACATTACGTCCTGAACGGTGCGATCACCACCGGCCAGCTGAACGCCCTGTTCGGTTACATTATGAACATCCTGATGGCCCTGATGATGCTGAGCATGGCCTTTGTGATGATCGCCATGTCCGCCGCTTCTGCCCGCCGTATTGTGGAAGTGCTGGACGAGACCACCGATCTGCCCGCCCCCAAGGCACCGGTGCAGCAGGTCAGGGATGGCGGCATCGAGTTCGAGCACGTTACCTTTAAGTATAAGCACGGCTCCGGCCAGCCTGTTCTGAACGATGTCACCTTCAGCATCCGGCCGGGCGAGACGCTGGGCATCATCGGCGGCACCGGCAGTGCAAAATCCAGCCTGGTGCAGCTGATCCCCCGCCTGTATGATGCCGAGACCGGCTCTGTCAAGGTGGGCGGCGTGGACGTTAAGGATTACAGCCTGGATGTCCTCCGCCGGGAGGTCTCCATGGTGCTGCAGAAGAACGTTCTGTTCAGCGGCACCATCCTCGACAACCTGCGCTGGGGCGATGAGAACGCCAGCGAGGAAGAGTGCATCCGGGTGGCCAAGCTGGCCTGCGCCGATGAGTTCATCGAGCGCTTCCCCGATCAGTACAA